>DPBN01000190.1 GCA_003516955.1 Armatimonadota bacterium
CACCGCCTTGCATCCGGCCTTCACCAGGCGGCCCTCTGCGGTCAGAAGCTCGACCCGAAGAATCCAATCCCGCGGTCCGCCGCACTGCTCGGCCAGCGCGTGGGGAAGGTTCATGGCGACCAGTCCTCCGACGGTGCCCGGATACCCTGCCAGCGCCCTCCCCCACCGATCCTCGTCGGGCAACGGCAGGGCCAGCCCTCTGGCGGCGCACTCCGCCTGCAGCTCCTTCAGGGGTGTGCCAGCCCATGCCTCCACGTACTGATCGTCCGGTTCGAACTCCACGATTCCGCTGGGGCCGACCGCCACCCCCCGCCCGGCGACGGCGCCGCACCCCCCGACCTTGGAGCCCGAGCCGACGACCCGGACCGGGTCGTTGCCCGCCAGCTCGGCAGCCAGTGCCACCCACAGCTCGCCGCTCAAGCCCCGACCTCCGGCACGAGCTTGCCCGGGTTGCAGAGCGGATCCGCCCCCAGTGCCGCCGCAAGCCTGCGCTGGAACTCGAGATCCTCCTCCGAGAACATCAGGCGCATGAACGGCAACTTCTCCAAGCCCACCCCGTGCTCGCCGGTGATGCTGCCGCCGAACGCCACGCACAGGCGCATGATCTCGTCGGCCGCGCGATGCATGCGGGCCGTCTGGTCCGGGTCCCGGTCGTCGAAGGGCATGCAGGGATGCAGGTTCCCGTCCCCAGCGTGCGCAAGGTTCGCGACCACGACCCCGTGCCTCTGTGCGATCTCGGAGATCCGCTCCAGCATGTCCGGCAGCTTCGATCTCGGGATGGAGCCGTCGTGGGTCACCTTGCTCGGTGCGATGCGCCCGAGACCGCCCACGGCGTTCTTCCGGGCGTACCACAGTCGCGCCCGCTCGGCGTCGTCCTTCGCGACCTGAAGCTCGATCGCGCCGCATCGCCGGCAAACTTCGGTGGCGGCGTCCAGCTCGGCCTCGGTTGAGGACTCCGTCCCGTCGAACTCCATCAACAGGAAGGCGCCTGCCGCCGCAGGGAACTCCAAGCCGAACGAATCCGAAACCACCTTCATGAACGTGGCGTCCATGAACTCCAGCGCCAGGGGGACGACGCCCTCGGCGATCATCAGCGCCACGGCCCGAACGGCCTCGCGCGGCGTCTGGAAGAACGCGAGAGCGGTCCGCACCCATTCCGCCTTCGGCGTCAGGCGCAGCACGGCCTCGGTCACCACGCCCAGCGTGCCCTCGGAACCGACGATCAGCGCGCACGGGTCGATCCCCGGCGCCCCAGGCACCCGGGAGCCGAACCGGACGACCTCGCCGCGGGGCAGCACCACCTGGACCTCCAGCACGTGGTTGGCGGTGACGCCGTACTTGAGCGTGTGCGGCCCGCCTGCGTTCTCGGCGATGTTGCCGCCGATGGTGCTCACATGCTGGCTGGAAGGGTCCGGCGCGAAGAACAGACCGTGAGGCTCTGCCGCCTTGCTCACCTGGAGGTTCGTCACACCCGGCTGCACCCTCGCGAAGCGGTTCTCCGCGTCGATCTCCAGAATGCGGTTCATCCGCCTGGTCGAGATCACGACGCCCGCGACGGTCGCTCCCCCGCTCAGGCCCGTTCCCGCTCCGCGGGCGGCGAAGGGCACGCCGTGTTCGCGGCAGAGGACCACCACGTCCCGGACCTCCTCGGTCGTGGAGGGCAGGGCCACGCAGAGCGGCGGCCTCTTCTCCACCGTGTAGGCGTCGCACTCGTACACCCGTTCCACGGCAGGGCCAACCAGCACGGCCTCCTCGCCAAGGCGCCGTCTCAGCGCTTCGACCACCCCGCTCACAGGCGCATTCTACTTCGGAGAAGCCCGGAGGGTTCGGCCCGAACGCCCCTGCGGAGCCATCCCGTCCAGAGCGCGGGTACAGTCTGCGCCGTGCTGCCGCCTCTCTCGCCGCTCCAGTGGGTCTGCGTCCTGGTGGCCGCGGCGTTCGTGGGCCTCTCCAAGACCGGCGTCCCAGGGGCTGGCGTGGTGATCGTGCCCCTGATGGCGGTGGCGTTCAGCGGCCGTTCCTCGCCCGGCGCCCTCCTCCCGATGCTCCTGTTCGGCGATCTGTTCGCCGTGGCGTGGTACCGGCGCCATGCCCGGTGGCCGATCCTGCTCGGCTTGGCTCCCTGGGTCGTGGTCGGCGTGGCGGCAGGCGCCGGAACGCTCTGGTGGATGGGCACGTCTCCCGCGTTGGCTCGGGGCGTCGAGCGGCTGATCGCCGCGCTGGTGCTGGGGATGGTGGCGATCCACCTGCTGCGCGGGCGCCTGGGCGACCGCCTGCAGCCCCACAGCCTGGGAGGGCGCATCCTCGCCGGAGTCGCCGCCGGCTACGCCACCACGGTCAGCAACGCAGCCGGGCCGGTGACCAACCTGTACCTCGCTTCCGCGCGCATCCCCAAGGAGGAGTTCATGGGCACGGCGGCGTGGTTCTACCTCATCTTCAACCTTCTCAAGCTGCCGATCTTCGCGATGCTGACCGCCTTCCAGCCGCAGGCGCCGATGGTCACGCGGTCCTCGCTGGCCATGAACGCCCTCGCGGTGCCCGCCATCCTCATCGGCTGCTACGCCGGCAGGGCGATCTTCCGCCGCCTCTCCCAAGCGTGGTTCGAGGACCTGGTGATCGGCCTGGCGACCATCACCTGCCTGTACCTCTTGCTCCGCTGAGCCTTAAGCCGCGGCAACCTGCCCGACGAACTCCACCTCGGCTTGGGCGGAGACCTCGTTGTAGGCGAGGACGGGCAGCGACGGAAGGTACTTCTCCAGGAGCCTCCGGAGCGGCAACCGAAGCTGATTGCCGCACAACAGGACCGGCTGGCCGCCGCTCGCGACGGCCCGGTCCATCTCGCTCTGCAGCTTCTCGATCAGCTGCCTCTGCTCCTGCGGGTCGAGGATCAGCACGCTTCCGAAGCTGGTGACGTTCACGCACTCGACCAGCCTCTGTTCCAGCCTCGGATCGAGGGTGATGCAGTACAGGCGGTTGTCCTGGTCGACGAACTGGCGGGTGATGGTCCGCGCGATCGCCGCCCGCACCAACTCCCCCAGCTGGTCGGGATCCTTCACGCGGCTGCCGAAGTCGGCCATCGTCTCGAGGATGGTCACCATGTCCCGAATGGGCACCCGCTCGCGGAGAAGGTGCTGCAGCACCTTCTGGATGTCCCCGATCTGCAGCACGTTGGGCACCAGCTCGTTGACGACGGCCTCGTTCACCTGCTTGGCGTTGTCCAACAGCGTGAGCACGTCCTGACGGCTCAGGAGCTCGGCCGCGTGCGTCTTCACCACCTCCGCGAGATGCGTCGAGATGACCGCCGAGGGCTCGATCACGGTGTAGCCGGCTCGCTGCGCGGCCTCCTTCAGATTCTCGTCCACCCAAAGGGCGTCCAGACCGAACACCGGGTCCTTCGTGGGCGTGCCGGGCACGGTCTGCAGGATGCCGCCGCCGTTCACCGCGAGGCAGTGGCCCAACAGAACCTCCCCGCGGGCGACCTCCTCGCCACGGATCTTGATGCAGTACTGGTTGGGCTCCAGGTGGATGCTGTCTCGGATGCGCACCGTGGGCATCACGAACCCAAGCTCCAGCGCGATCTGCCGCCGGGTCGCCGCCACCCGCTCGCTCAGGTCGCCTCCCACCCGCGGGTCCGCCAGCCTGGTGATGCCGTAGCCGACCTCGATCTCGATCGGATCCACGTTTAGGAGCGGCAGCACGGCCTCCGGCCCGGTCGGCAGCGGCTTCGCCTTCTCCGCTCCGTCCGCCTTGCCGGCTTTCTTGCCGGAGGCGTCCGCCCCAGCCGAGGGGCCCTTGCCCAGGGAGCGGGAGAGCGCGATGCACAGGCCGCCGATCGCGAAGAAGATCGTCGCGGGAAACCCTGGAACCAAGCCCAGCAGGGCAAGCGCCACCCCGGCCCCTCCGATCGCGCGAGGCTGGCTCAGCAGCTGGCCCGCCATCTCGCCGCCCATGCTGCGCTCTTGACCGGCTCGCGTGACCATCAGGCCGCTCGCGGTGGAGATCAGCAGCGCGGGAAGCTGGGAAACGAGTCCCTCGCCGACGGAGAGCAGGGCGTAGGTGCGCAGGATCGTCATCGCGTCGCCCTCGCCGCGCAGGAAGCCCACGGCGAAGCCGCCGACGATGTTCACCAGGATGATCAGGATCGCCGCGATCGCATCGCCCTTGACGAACTTCGAGGCGCCGTCCATCGCGCCGTAGAAGTCCGCCTCCTGCTTGATCTGCTTGCGCCTCTCGCGGGCCTGCTCGTCGTCGATCGCCCCGGCGGCGAGGTCGGCGTCGATCGCCATCTGCTTGCCGGGCAGGGCATCCAGCGTGAATCGGGCGACGACCTCGGCCACGCGCCCCGCCCCGTTGGTGATGACGATGAACTGGACGATCACCAGGATCAGGAACGCTACGAACCCGACGACGAAGTCGCCGCCCATCACCACCGAACCGAACGTCTCGATCACGTGGCCGCCTTGGCCGCTTCCCAAAATCAACTTGGTCGCGGCGACGCTCAGGGCTAGGCGGAACAGCGTGGAGATCAGCAACAGCGATGGGAACACGCTGAATTGGAGGGGGTCGGTGACGTTCACCGCCGAGAGCAGGATCACGACCGACGAAGCGATCGCGACCACCAGCCCAAGGTCCAGCGCCCAGGTCGGCATCGGCAGGATCAACATGCCGACGATGAGCAGCATGCCTGCTCCGAGCAACAGATCCGGGTGCTTCAGGAGCTTGTTCAGCGCGTTCATGACGATGGGGCGCAAGGCGCCCTCATCGGGATGATCGGCAAAACTACCGGGTTTCCGCAGAGCCTTCCAATGGCACCGTCAGCGGTTTCTCGCCTGCCTTCAGCAGGCCCTGCTCGCGGAGCATCGCCTCGCGGAACAGCGGGTTATCCAACCGGGCCTTCTCCCGGGCGAGCCTCTCGCGGTCGGCTTCCGCTCTCCTGACCGCCTCGCGCAACGCCGCGAGGCTCCTCTGCTGCTCCCAAGCCCGGCGCCAAGGCAGCTGGCCGAGGAAAGCCCCCGCCGCCACCGCCGAGCCAACCACCAAGAGCTTCCACCAGGCGACTCCCTTCGCCATCACCGCACCGTCCGGGTCAGGATCAGGTTCGTGTGGCCAGGCTCGCCTGCCGGAACGCCAGCCGTGACCACCACCGTGTCCCCCCCTCGCAACATACCCCGGTCGCGGAACTCCGCGATCAGGCGGTCCACCAGCTGGTCGGTGTTGGTCTCCTTCGGTTGGACCAGGGCCGTGACGCCCCACACCAGCGCCATCCGCCGGGCCACTCTGGGCACCCAGGCGCCGCACCACACCGGCGCCTCCGGCCGGAAGGAGCTGACCAGCCGGGCGGTCTGCCCGCTCGTCGTCGTGGAGAGGATCGCGGCGGGATGCAGGATCGCCGCGAGCTGGGCCGCCCCATAGGCCACGGCCATCGTGTGCTCCACCCGGTCGGCGTGGCCGATCTCGCGCAGGCGCAGCTCGTAGTCGAAGTGCCGCTCGGCCTCCTCGGCGATCCTCGCCATCCACCGCACGGCCTCGATCGGATGGGCCCCGGATGCGGTTTCTCCGCTCAGCATCAGCGCGTCCGTCCCGTCCAGCACCGCGTTGGCCACGTCGGTGGCCTCGGCCCGGGTGGGCCGCCCAGACTCCATCATGCTCTCCAGCATCTGGGTCGCCGTGATCACCGGCTTCCCGCGCCGGAGGGCGCAACGGATCGCCCGCTTCTGCACGTGCGGAACGCTCTCGAGCGGCACTTGCAGGCCCAGGTCGCCCCGCGCGACCATGATCGCGTCCGAGGCGTCGAGGATCTCCTCCAGATTGCGCACCGCCTCGGGGGTCTCGATCTTCGCGACGATGCCGATGCCCGGCTTGCGTCCGTCGACGATCCTCCGAAGCAGCCGGACGTCCTCCGCCGACCGCACGTAGCTCAGCGCGATGTAGTCGACGTCCGCCTCCGCAGCCTGCCGAACGTCGTCCAGGTCCTTGTCCGTCAAGGGAGCCGAATCGAACGACCGCCCCACCACCGTCACGCCCTGCCGGCTGCGCAGCGTGCCTCCGCAGACCA
>DPBN01000230.1 GCA_003516955.1 Armatimonadota bacterium
GGGTGGCCGCCTTCCGCTGGAATCCCGTCGGCCGCGTCCGTTGACGTCCCCGCGGCTCGGCTTCGGTATACTCTGCCGAGCAGTCTTCGCCCGGAGGCGTTTCCTTGCGTTCTAGAAGCTATCTGTTCCTGCTCGCAGTCTTGGTGCTCGCCGGTCTTTCGGCGTTCTTCTACTCCCGGACCCAGTACAACCTCGGTCTGGACGTCCGAGGCGGCGTCCGGTTCACCTTCCAGATCTCGGATCTCAAGCCGGAGCAGCGGGCTGAGTTGCCTCGGATCCGCGCCAACGTGAAGCGCATCCTGCAGAACCGCGTTGGAGCGCTGGGCGGAGTGCAGGAAGGCACCGTCCAGGACAAGGGCACCGACCAGTTCGTGGTGGAGATTCCGGGCTACACGAACGTCGAGGAGGCCCGCAAGCTGCTTTCGACCACGGCGAGCCTCAAGTGGTACCACGCGCGGAACGTCTCCACCGAGCTGGCCACCCGGCGCTACGACGTCGGCCCGACGGAGAAGGTCGGCGGGAGCAACGTGGTGACCTTCGTGCGTCACTTCGACCCCGAGGGGAAGCCGATCCGGCCGGGCGACCCGGAGTACCTCGAGATCATCCAAGGTTGGGACTTGATCCTCCAGGGCGACGACTTGGCGGAGGCGCGCGTGGTGCCGAATCCGCGAGGCCAGGGGTTCATTCCGGCGATGCGCTTCTCCGCGACCGGTGCGCCGAAGATCGAGCGCTGGACCCGCAGGTATCAGAATCGGCGCGAGAACTTGGCGGCGGTTCTGGACAACCAGGTGATCAACATCGCGCCGCTCGAGCAGGGAGCCATCATCCGTGAGGAGGGCGTCATCCAAGGGCAGTTCGAGACGGAGTACGTCAAGAGGCTCGTGGAGCTGCTGAACTCGGGCGCCCTGCCCGTTGACCTGAAAGAACTCAGCAGCCAGAAGGTCGACCCGACGATCGGAGCCCAGGCGCTGGACAGCATCGTTCGCGCCGGAATCGCGTCGTTCATCGCGATCTCGCTGTTCCTTCTGCTGTACTACGTGTTCCCGGGCTTCGTCGCGCTGCTGGCGCTGTTCCTGTACACGCTGTTCACGCTGACGGTGCTGAAGATGCTGGGGGCGACGTTCTCGCTCGCCGCCATCGCCGCGTTCATCGTGTCCGTCGGCATGGCGGTCGACGCGAACATCCTCGTGTTCGAGCGGATGAAGGAGGAGCTCCGCGGGGGACTGCCGCTCAACAAGGCGATCCACCTCGGCTTCAAGCGCGCCCTGCCGGCGATCGTGGACTCGAACGCTTGCACGATCCTGACGTCCCTTGTGCTCGCGAACCTGGGCACCGGTCCCGTCAAGGGTTTCGCGAGCACACTGATCATCGGCGTGGCGATCTCCCTGTTCACCGCCGTCACGGTGACGCGGTCCTTGTTGCTGTTCTTCGTCGGTTCCGGCATCGGGTCGGACCCCAAGTGGTACGGCCTGAATCGCCAGTGGTTCGGAGAGTCCATCGAGCGGTCGGCGGAGCACAAGCCGCTCCAGGTGATCGCCAACTGGAAAAGGTACGTCAGCTTCTCCGTGCTCACTATCCTGGTCGGACTGCTGTTTATCGGGATGGGCGGGATCAAGCCGAACGTGGAGTTCCAAGGCGGCTATGAGATCAACTTCAAGCTCGGCGAGCGCAACCTGACCTCCAACCAGATTTCCGCGACGCTCGAACGGAACGGCGTGCGCGGAGCCACCGTGAAGGTCCTGCCCGAGCAGCGCTTGGCGAGCGTCACGGTTCCGGAAACCAGGGAGCTGGAGGCCGCCGGACCGGCCGCTCTGGATCAGCTCGCCCAAAAGGCCGGCTTCACGAAGGAGGACGTCGCAGAGTTCACCAAGGTCGGTCCCACAGTTCAGAAGGAGACCGTCCAGAACGCGGTGCTTGGCGTTGTGTACAGCGCCCTGCTGATCGTGGTGTACTTGGCGATCCGCTTCGGCGTGGCGATGGGAGGGTTCCTGACGGGCCTGCGGTTCAGCGCGGCGACCATCGTGGCGCTCGTGCACGACACGTTGATCGTGCTGGGCATGGCGGCGCTGGTCGGATATTTGGCCAACTGGCAGATCTCGGCGCTCTTCATCACCGCGGTTCTCACCATGATCGGCTTCTCCACGCACGACACGATCGTGATCTTCGACCGAATACGCGAGAACCTGCGCCGGCCGCATCCGGGGGAGACCTTCGAGAACCTTGTGAACCGGTCCATCACGCAGTCGTTCGCCCGGTCGATCAACACGTCGTTCACCGTGATCCTCACGCTCGCGGTGCTGCTGATCTGGGGCTCGTCGACGACCGACCTCAAGTTCTTCAACCTGACGATGCTCGTCGGCATCGTGTTCGGCACGTACTCGTCGATCTTCATCGCTTCGCCGGTGCTCTACGGCATCGACCGCTGGATCATGCGGAGCAAGGGCGAGGACGCAGGCCTGATGGCGATCACCGCCAAGGAGCAGCAGTTCGCCCAGCGCGTGGTGAAGCCTGCGGAGAGCGTGGACGCGGCACCGACGGACTTGGAGACGAAGGCGGGCCAGTACGGACAGATCCGCCGTCGGCGCCGTGCCTCCGAAGCCAGCCGGTCGATCTCGGAGATCGACGAACCCTAGGGGCGAGGGGACTCAGTCGAAGAAGACCATGCGGGCTTCCGGCGAGCCAGC
>DPBN01000183.1 GCA_003516955.1 Armatimonadota bacterium
GTACCGGGCGGGGGCGGCTCGGGAGCGGACGCCGGACCTCGCGGCTTGGAGGAGGTTGGTCCGGGAGATCGGCGTCGAAACGAACCTCGAGGCGCTCTTGGCGGGCCTCGGGCGCCTGTCCTCGCCGGACGCAGCCGACTTGGCATCCCTTCTGCAGGAGTGGCGCCTGGCGGCGGAGGAGCTGTTCGTGGCGCCCGACCTTCTACCCTGGAGCCAGCGCGTGGGTCGCCTGTTGGAGTGGGTGGACGAGCTGATGCCGGACGAGACCCTGCCTGAGACCGAGCGTCGGCAGAAGGAGCGCTGGCGGGCCCGAGCTATCGAGCTGGAGGCGGTGGGTTCGGTGCAGGAATCCGTGGGAGGGCCGGAGTTCGCCTGGTTCGTGCGCCAGACTCTGCGCGGAGCGGGCCGCGCGCCCGGGCGCCTCGGCACGGGCGTGTTCGTCGGCACCTTCGAGGAGGTCCGCGGGATGGACCTGGACGCTGTGTTCCTGCTGGGCGTGGTCGAGGGGGTCTGCCCGACGATCGTGCGGGGAGACCCCGTGCTCGGCCTCGTGCCCGGGGCCCTGCCGACCGTCGAAGAGCAGGTGGCCCGCGAGCGCGAGCTGTACCTGGCGGCGTTGGGCTCCGGCGCCGAGAGGGCGGTGCTGTTCCCCAGGGTGAACCGCCTGGACGGCTCGGCTTGGCTCCCCTCCCGCTGGATCGGCGACGACCTGCGCTCCAAGGGTCTGGATACCGAGGGGTACGGCCACTCCCCGTCGTTCGAGGCGCGGATCCGGCAGGGTGCGTTCGCCTCCCCTGCCGAGGTGGACGCCGCCTGCGCGCATCCCCACGGCCGGGCGGAGGCTTGGCACCGGCGGTGCCGCGAGCGGTTCTCGGACGAGCCCGGCCCGCACCTCGGCCTCGTGCGCCCGCTGCCGGAGATCCTCGGCAACCCCTTGGCGGTGACCGACCTTGCCGGCTTCTTCGCCTGTCCCCAGCGGTTCTTCCTCGGCAACGTGCTCGGAGTCAGAGAGACGGCTCCCGCGGCAGACCTGAGGCCGGTGGACCCGCGTCGGCTGGGCTCGGCCATCCACGCCGCGTACGCAGACTTCTTCCGGGGCCTCTCGGGCGGCTGGCCGGAGCAGTGGTCCGACGCGCACCGGAACCGCCTTCGGAGTCTCGTCGCCGGACGGCTGCAGGAGCTGGAGCGGGACGGATGGATCCGCCGGCGGGGCCTTTGGAGCTTCGACGCCGAGCGCCTTCCGGAGCTCGCCGTGCGGTTGCTGGACGCCGAGGCCGAGGCTAGGCGCGGCGCACAGCCTCTGGAGGCCAGGGTCGAGGCCCCCTTCGGCGCGGATGGGGCCGGAGTGAAGGTCGGAGCGGAGGGGTGCGAGATGCTCCTCCAAGGCCGCATCGACCTGATGGAGGTGTTCGAGGACCGGCTGCTCGTGGTGGACCTGAAGACCGGTGCGGCTGCTCCGGACCCGATCCAGGTTCAGCTCTATCTGCGCGCGATGGAGGAGACGGAGCGTGGGAAGGCGTTGGAGGGCGCCTACCTCGTGCTCCAGGCGGCGGACAAGGCGTTGGTGCCCGTGCCGTGGGATGACGAGGTCCGAGAGTCCACCGAACTGCTGCTGGCGTGGTTCGTCCGATTGGTGCGCGCCGGGTGGTTCCCGCTGACGCCATCCGCCAACGACGACCGCGAGAGCCAGTGCCGCTTCTGTCCGTTCGATCGCCTCTGTCCCTCGGATCGCATCGCCTTGCAGGAGGCCGCGATGGAGCACGTCGGCGGCGCGCTCGAGGAGGGATCGGAAGATGCCTGAACCCGCGGATCGGCTCGCGCGCGAGGCTCTGGAGAGGGATCTGGACCGCTCGTTCTTCGTCAAGGCCGGCGCGGGCACGGGCAAGACGACGGCCTTGGTGCGCCGTCTGTTGGCGGTCGTTCGCGCCGGAGGCAGCCTGGAGCGCACCGTCGCGATCACGTTCACGAAGAAGGCGGCGGCGGAGATGAAGGACCGCCTCCGCGCCGAGCTGCTGCGGCTGGTGGCCGAGGAGGCGAACGACGACGATCGTCTGCGGGCCGCCCGCGCGCTTGCCGAGGTGGACGCCGCTCCGATCCAGACCATCCATAGCTTCGCACAGAGCCTGTTGACCCGGTACCCCATCGAGGCCGGCCTGCCGCCCATCCTTCTGGTGGAGGAGGAGACGGACCTCGACGACGCGCTCGACCGGTGGTGGCTGGAGGCCAGCGACCGTCTGCTGGCGCGCCCCGACCTTCGGGAGGGCTGGAAGGCCCTCTTCGAGCTCGGCGTCCGTGCCGAGTTCGGCAAGGACCTCGCCGGGTTCTGCCTGCAGAACCACCTGGCGTCGGGCGACCCGCAGGTCCCCGATGCGGACGTGGTGGGTGCCGTGAAGGCTGTGCGCGAGGCCGCCGGGGTGTTCCTCCGGGCTTGGGACGCGGCGCGGCCCATGCTCAAAAAGGAGTACCCGGAGTTCGAGGCCGGGGTGGAGCGCCTCCGCGCCTACGTCCGGGACCTGCCCGACGACCCCGACCGCCTGCCCGAGCGTCCCCCCGCGCTGCGCCTCACGGGGGTCTCCACCGCGCTGAAGCCGCACTGGCAGGGCCCTCTCGGCGTGAAGGAGGCCAGGGACGAGGTGGAGGTCAGCCTGGATGGTCTGGAGAACGCCTGCAAGTGGCGGGCCGTCCTGCCGGTTGTTCGGGCGGTGGTGGAAGAGGCCTTGGCCTGGCGGAGGGCGCGGCTGGCCCAAGGACGCCTGACGTTCCA
>DPBN01000250.1 GCA_003516955.1 Armatimonadota bacterium
CACCTTCTTGATGTCCGTCTGCCCGAAGGCGACCAAGGCCGCGAACAGCGCCGTGAACGCGCCCACGGCGGCCACCACCGCGCTGGCCACCGGCGACAGCACGTAGAAGATGTGCATCCGGCTGACGAGGTACACGCCGGCCGTCACCATCGTGGCGGCGTGGATCAGCGCGGAGACCGGCGTCGGGCCGGCCATGGCGTCCGGCAACCAGAAGTACAGCGGGAACTGGGCGGACTTGCCGCACGCGCCGACGAACAGCAGCAGGGCGATGGCGGTCGCCAGCTCGGGCCGGTCGGCCAGGTAGGTGGCGGCCCGGGGCAGGATGAAGCCGAAGTCGAGCCACCGGCCGTCGGTCTGCGCCTCAGGGACGCTCGCGGCGATGCAGACCAAGATCAGGAACATGCCGAGCATGAACCCCCAGTCGCCGATGCGGTTCACGATGAACGCCTTGTTGGCGGCCTTGGCGTTGGCGAGGTCCCTGTACCAGAAGCCGATCAGCAGGTAGCTGCACAGGCCGACGCCCTCCCATCCGACGAACAGCAGCGGCAGGTTGTCGGCCGTCACCAGCACCAGCATGCAAACGACGAACAGGTTCATGTAGGTGAAGAACCGCGTGTAGTCGCGGTCCTCCGCCATGTAGCCGGTGGCGTAGAGGTGGATCAGCGCCCCCACCCCGGTCACCACCAGCACCATCAGCAGCGAGAGGCTGTCGACTCGGGCCGCGAAGTCGACCTTGAGCGCGGCCAGGTCGATCCACGGCGCCAGAACGACGGTGCGCTCGGTGCCCGCTCCGGCCTCCAGGTGCGCCTGCAGCACCGCGACGCCGAGGAGGAAGCTCAGGGCCACCGGGAGGACCGCCAGGAAGCCCATGACCTTCTTCCCGTTCTGCGGCCCCAGGCCGCGGACCACGGCCCCGCCGAACAGCGCCTGCACGAGAGCCCCGCCGAGCGGCAGGAGAACGATCCACCAGATCAGCGCGAAAGGATCCATGTTGCGTCAGCCCCTCAGCAGGTTCATCTCGTCGACGTCCACCTCGTCCCGCAGGCGGAAGATGGCCATGATGATGCCCAGCCCCACGGCCACCTCGGCGGCGGCGACGGCCATCACGAAGATCACGGCGGCGGGCCCGCCCATCCAGGCCTTCGGCTCCAGCTCGTGCGCCACCGGCAGCCAAGGGGCGAACCGCGCGAGCGACAGGAACGTCAGGTTCACCGAGTTCAGCATCAGCTCGATGCACATGAAGATCACGATCGGGTTGCGGCGCGAGACCACGCCCACGACGCCCGTCGCGAACAGGAACGCCCCGAGCGCCAGATACATCCACAGCGGGGCCATCAGCGAGCGAACCTCCCCCACGTCCAAGCCATCCTCACACCCTCCTCTTGGCCAGCAGGATCGAGCCCACGATGCCGACCAGCAGCAGCACGCTGGCGAGCTCGAACGGCCACACGTACTCCGTGAACAGCGCCCGGCCGAGCGCCATCGGCGTGCCGTAGTAGTCCGCCGCCTGCGGGGAGGCCGCCTCCTGCAGGGGCAGCACCGCCTGCACCACCACGAGCACGAACAGCGCCGCAGCCAGCGCTCCGGCGCCCAGCCTGCGCAGATCCCGAGACTCGCGGAGCGCACCCGGCGCCGCCAGGTTCAGCAGCATCAGCACGAACAGGAAGAGAACCATGATCGCGCCGGTGTACACAACCACCTGAATGATGCCGAGCATCTCGGCCCCGAGCGTGAAGTACAGCAGGGCCAGGCTCAGAAAGTTCGCGATCAGGCACAGCGCCGAGCGCACCGGGCTGTTGAACGCCACCACGCCCACGCCCGAAGCCACGGCGACGGCCGCCAGCACGGCGAACAGCAGCATCGGGCCGCCGACCTGCGTCGGCGCGAGCTGAGCCACCCCCGCTCCCCAGATTCCTTCCATCGGTTCCCTCGCCGCGGCCTACAGGGCCGCACCCTCCTTCGGCTTGGCCGGATCGACCAGCCGGATCTCCCTCCTCGGCAGCGCCTCGCGCCTGCCTCTCCCGGCCCGCGCGAGGCTCGCGAAGAAGGCGGCCAGCAGCGCGAAGGCCGCGCCCACCGCGATCCATCCCCCGCCCGCGCCGTACAGGTCCGTGCAGAGCAGGTACAGCGCCACGATCAGGAAGTTGGCCACCGCCAGCGGCAGCAGCGAGCGCCACCCCAGCGCCATCAGCTGGTCGTAGCGCAGGCGCGGCAGCGTGGCCCTCATCCAGATGAACAGCGTGATCCCGAACGCGCACTTGCCGACGAACGTCAGCGGCGAGGCCCAGTAGTTCACCGACGCCATGAGGCGGCCGAATCCCTCCAGCGCGGGAACCGTCTGGCCGAGGGCGACCCAGTCCACCGGGACCATGTTCGGCCCGCCGAGGAACAGCGTGGCGAACACACCGCTGAACACGAACATCGCCGCGTACTCGCCCATGAAGAACGAGGCGAACTTCATCGAGCTGTATTCCGTGTGGTAGCCGGCGATCAGCTCGTTCTCGGCCTCCGGCAGGTCGAACGGC
>DPBN01000223.1 GCA_003516955.1 Armatimonadota bacterium
GGGCCGCTTGGACAAGGGCGACGAGCCGATCTACTGCGACCACGACTGGGCGAACGTCCTGGGCGCGATCGACGCGATCCGCAACTACGATGGCGACAAGCCCCTGTGCCTGTACCTCTGCCTCTCCTACCCGCACCCGCCCTACGGCGTCGAGGAGCCCTTCCACAGCGCGATCGACCGCTCCGCTCTTCCGCCCAGAAGGCCCGCGCCCGAGTCGTGGGAGGGCAAGCCGGCCATTCTGAAGGGCATCGCCGAGCGCCAGCGGCTCCAGGGCTGGACGGAGGACCGCTGGGCCGAGCTGCGGGCGACGTACCGCGGGATGTGCTCGCGGGTCGACCACCAGCTCGGGCTGATCGTCCAAGCCCTGAAGGAGAAGGGCTTGTACGACGACACGGCGCTGTTCGTCTTCTCGGATCACGGCGACTTCACGGGCGACTACGGCCTGGTGGAGAAGACGCAGAACACCTTCGAGGACTGCCTGACCCGCGTGCCTCTGGTGCTCAAGCCGCCAGAGGGCGTGCCGGTCCAACCCCGCGTGAGCGACGCCCTGGTGGAGCTGATCGACCTGCCGGCCACCGTGTTCGACCTCGCGGGCATCGAGGCGCCGCACACGCACTTCGGCAAGAGCCTCCTGCCCGTGGTCGCGGGCGAACGCGACGACCACCGCGACGCGGTGTTCTGCGAGGGAGGCCGGCTGAAGGGAGAACGCCACGCCATGGAGCTGGAGGCGAAATCGGAGCAGACGCCCCAAGGCCTTTATTGGCCCCGTCTCAGCCTGCAGAGCCGCGACGACGGACCCTATCACGGCAAGGCGGCCATGTGCCGCACGGCCCGCTTCAAGTACGTCCGCCGCCTGTACGAGAGCGACGAGCTGTACGACCTGGAACGGGACCCGCAGGAGCTGCACAACGTCGTGGACGACGCCGCGTACTCGGAGGTGCTCGCCCAGATGCGCGAGCGGCTGCTGACCTGGTTCTTGGAGACAGCGGACGTGGTTCCGTTCCAGCCCGACCGCAGGTTCTAGCCGCCGGGCGGAGGGCTGCCCGCCTGCGGACGTCCGCCCCCACCGAGCTCAAAGCACGGTGGGCCTGGTCCCAGGCCTTCTCCCAAGCCTGCGATCCACAATCGCCCCACCGATGAGGCAATCGAGGCTGGTCCTGCTCCTGGTCGCGGCCGGGTTCCTGACGACGCTGATCGAGGTGCGGTATCTGCACCGCGGCGTGGTGCGCGAGTACGCCGTGGCTTGGATCCCGACCGTTTCTTCGGCCATCGCGCTCGTAGCGGCGCTCGTCGCTCTGGGCGAGGGCTGGCTGCGCCGAATCGGCGGAGGGGTGCTGGCCGTGGTGGCTCTGGCCGGGCTGCTCGGCGTGTACTACCACACGAAGTTCCGACCCTCCGCATTCCTGCGGCTGTTCGAGCCTTCGCCGACCGTGGCCCGCGCCGACGACGGCGAGCGGGAGGAGGCCGAGCGCCGGGAGAGCGAAGAGAAGGAAGAAGAGGCGCCCGCGCTCGCCCCCCTCGGCATCACGGGATTGGCCCTGATCGGAGCCGTGGCGGCCCTAGGGCGGAACGGCGAGCGCCGCTAAGGAATCTCGACCGACGCGGAGTTGCCCTCCCGGTCGAAGGCGAGCACGCGGATCGGTCCGTCCTGCGCCCTCATCTTCGCCCGCAGTCCCTGGACCGGCAGCTCCAGCCGATCCCCCGAAACCGCACGGAACCACCTCGGTCCGACGGGATCCCCCTGCTGGGCGCAGACCAGAGCCAGGCCGTTCTTCGCCTCGATCGCAACCCTGCCGTCCTTGGCCTCCACCTTGGGCGGATCGGCGTCGCGGAAGGCGCTGGCGTCGGGCTGGAACCAGCGGCTCACCGACAGCTGGGCGGCGTAGTACGGCGACCAGTGCGCCGTCTGATCCGGCCCGAAGAAGATCGGCTCCTTGTTGCGTCCGCTGGGCGGCTCGAACGGCGCGAAGAACCGGTTGATCCGGTCGAAGCCCCTCGACATGATATCCAGCGGATCGTCGATGTGCGGCAGGCCGAAGGTGTGGCCCAGCTCGTGCAGACAAGCGCCGATCGTCGTGGAGGCGAGGCCCCACAGGGTGCCGCGATAGGCCGAGTCGTCCAGCATGAGGGCCGGATCCACCGGCGTGGCGTCCAGAAACACGCGGGAGACCTGGCGCAGGCTACGGGGCCAGCTGTGGATGGTCGCGCCGCCGAACAGGGCTTCGCCGCCCCCGCCCAGCGCCGTGTGCGCCAGTGCCTTGCGCTCCTTGCGGTCGTAGCCCGTGAAGCCCATGATCACCAGGCACTTGTTGCGCGAGAACGGGAAGCGCTTGTCCAGCCAGCCGTAGAAGAGGCCCCACAGCTCTCCGCCATCCTTCTTGCGCAGCTCTTCGGCTGGGAGAGGGTAGGCGAGCGTCTCGACCTTGACCCGGCCGTTGCGGTCGAGGTCCAGCGCGAAGGTCTTGGGCCCATAGCCGCGGGAGCGCATCTGCTCGGCCGTGAACGCCTGCATCAGTCTTGCGGCCACGTCGAGCCGCGAGCGGTAGTCCCGGTCCTGCGGGTTGGGCGTCTCGAAGCGCGTGTCGCCCTCCTGACCGGTGACGTACACCACCCGCACCCTATAGGGGATCTTTGCGGGGCGGTAGGCGATCTCCACCGTCCGGCTGGCTCCGCCGGCCTCCAGCCGGATTCGGTTGGTTCCCGGGCGGAGAGGCACGAGCGCGACGTAGCGTCCCTGGGCCACAGGGGCCTCGCCCAGGGCGTCCGGATCGCTGGAATCGGCGTTGCGGTAGCGCACCGCCTGCCCGGGTGCGGCCCCCCGGATCACGGCGACCGGGCTG
>DPBN01000055.1 GCA_003516955.1 Armatimonadota bacterium
CGCCTCCAGCCGGTACCGGCCGGCCTCGGCCTCCGGCCAAGCGACCTCCGCGGCCTCAACGGGAACGAACGGCTCGAAGTCCCGCGCAACCCCCCGACCCTGGGCTACGACCTCGCCGTCCGCCCGCCGGATGCGCCACTCCAAGGCGAAGCGCCCGCCCTCCGCCAGGCTCGCTCCGATCTTCCAGAAGGCGTTGCCCTCGCGGAAGACGAACGGGTCGAGCCAGCCCGGCCGGTTGCCACCCTTGTGGAACGGCGGTCGGCGCGCGGGGATGAGGAACAGGCAGTCTGCGCCGTTCCAAGGCAGGGTCTCCTCGGGAGAGAATCGCGCGTCCATCCAATCGTCCACGAACCCCGCGGTGGCGATCGGCGTGTCACGCCACCCCGTGACGACGTATCCGGCGATCGGCGCCCGCTCCCGGACGGCCTCGTGGACGGTCTTCCGGATGAACAGCGCCTTTCGCCTCGAGGACTCCATCAGTCTGCGGTGCCGCCGCTCCTCCTCAGGGCGGCAGAAGCGGCACTCGCCGAGAATCCGGGGCAGATCGTGCTGCCAGCGGACCCCCTGATCGTTCAGCGCCGGGTCCGGACTCCCCCAATAGGGCTCCTCCCGCCGGAGCCGGGCCACGTCGCGGTGCACGTCGATGTCGTTGAACTCCCCCAGGAGCACCGGCATCTTCCGCCGGGCGCCGGGCAGGAGGCTGTCGAGCACCGGCGGGTAGAACGGCAGCTCGCAGTACGGGTGGAAGTCGTAGAAGTCGCCGTACTCGCGCAAGTCCCCGCCGTACATCTCGGACCCGCCGCTGTTGTCCTTGACGAGGGCCGCGCCCGTAAGGTCCTTGACCCGTTCGACCAACCCCCGGCGGTATCCGTGGGGAGTGCCGTGCGACAGCTCGCAACCCACCGTCCACACCAGGATGTTCGGGTGGTGGCGGTACTGGAGCACGATGCGCTCGATCTCTCGGGCGATGTTCGCCAGGCGGTCCGGTTCGGGCGACGGGTCCCACAGAGGCAGCTCCAGCCAAGCCTCCAGCCCCTCCTCGTGGAGGATCTCCAGGTGCCGGTGCGTTGGCACCCAGAGGCAGAACTTGACCGTGTTGAACCCGAGGCTCTTGGCGATGCGGGCCTCGTGCCGGATCGTCGCGTCGCTTGGGTTGGTGTGGCCGATCTCCGGATACCATCCCCAAGTCAGCACGCCCCGCAGGTAGAACGGCCTCCCGTCGAGCCACAGCCGATGCCCATCGACCTGGAGCCGGCACGGGGCCTGGGGAGGCGGCGTGGCCAGCGGATCCTCCGGCCCCACGACCGCCTCGACGGGCTGGTAGATGCCGCCGAACGTGTGGTAGACGTAAGGCAGGAAGCCGCTGGCGACGTCGCGCACCGGGAACGTCGGCCCCCCGTTCTTGGTCACCCTCACGGTCACGTCCACCGTCTCGCCGGGCTGGTCCGGAAGCCGAACCGAGAACGCATCCCAAAGGCCGCGGTGGGTCGCCGCCGGCTCTCCGTCGAACTCGATCTTCGCCTCGTACGACACGCCGTGGAACAGCAACCAGCCGCCGGGATCGGGCACCCGGCAGCGGGTGCGGTAAACCGCCGGACCCTCCCAAGCAACGGGGACGTCTTGGCGCCAGGCGTGGGGCAGGACGACGGGTCGCGGCCCGTCCCCATAGTCGACGGTCCATTCCAGCAGCTCGCTCGTAGGTCGGTGCGGGGTGCCCATGGGTCTCGCCTCCAGTTTCGCACGTTTTGAGGCTGGTGGAAACCTCCGGCCCGAACCGATTCTCGCGCAGGAGCGTCTGTTCCTGTGAATTCAAGGAGGAATCACCGCATCCATGTTGCCCCTCGCTCTCGCCGCGGTCCTCGCGGCCCCCGGAACCGAATCGTTTCAGATCGTCTCCACCCGCGTCGTTCCCAACCTGCGCCCTCTGGCGATGGCGGCCGCGCCGACCGGTCGCAGGGTCGTCCTCACGTTGGAGGACCGTCGAACCATCGTGATCGACGCCGGCACCCGACAGGCGGTGATGACGCTGGACTCCCACCCCCTGCCCGCGCGCGCGGCCGCCTGGAGCCCCGACGGCCGATGGATCGCGACAGGCGACGAATCCGCGCGCGTGTTCGTGTTCGACGCCAAGACCGGCAAGCGCGTGCGCACCATCCGCGAGCACCAGCGGGCCATCCAGGCGCTCAGCTTCTCGCCGAAGAGCGACCTTCTGGCCAGCACCGGCGGCGACGACGCGGTGTTCGTCTTCGCGACGGCCACCGGAAAGAAGGTGGGCACGATCCTCGGGAAGGGCGCCAACGTGTACGGCGGCTGCTTCACGCCCTCGGGGTCGCTCCTGGTCGGCACGCTCTCGAAGGGCGTGCTGCTGTACCGCTCCGACGGTCAGCCCGTGGCGCAGCTCGGCGGCCACCCCGGGCAGGGAGCCTTCGGTTGCTTCCCGAACAAGGCCGGGACGCTGGGCGTCAGCGCCGGCAGAGACGGCATCGCCAGCCTCTGGGACTTGAAGAAGCGGTCACGGATCAACAGCTTGCGAGGACACCAGGACTGGGTGACGGCGGCCGCCTTCGCGCCGTCGGGGGCGTACCTCGCCACCAGCTCGACCGACGGCACGGTGCGGTTCTGGAACCCCAAGAGCTTCCGCCAGATCGGCATCCTGGAGAACCAGGCGCGGGACGGCTCACCGCTGGCGTTCACCGCCGATGGGGCGTTCCTCCTGACGGTGTCGGACCAGGGCTTCCTCCAGGTCACCCAGCTGCGCTGAGACCGGAGCCTTGAGGCAAGGGCGGCCGTGGGTGTACAGTGGTACCCATGGCCGTCCGAACCGTTGCCTTCGGCCGCGAGGCGATCCAGGCCCTCCGAGCGACGATCGACGCCGCCAAGGCCGACGATCCCAGCGCCGCGGTGACGGTGGCGGTCGGCTCCGTTCCGTGCGCGGTTCAGCTGCGCCGGGAGCTGGTTCGAGGGCACGCCCCCGAGGGCGCCGGGCTGTTCGGCGTGCGCCTGGCGACGCTGAGCAGCCTCGTGCGGCAGCTGGTCCCCTCGAGCCTGTGTCCCTGCCCACAGCCCGTGCGGTGGGCGGTTGCCCGACGGCTGTTGCGCGACGATCCGGGGCCGTTCCGCGACTGTTATGGCCATCCGGAGCTTCCGCAGGCGCTGCTGACGGCCTTCGACGCCTTGGACGCCACGGACTCGCCGGCCGGGCCGCTGGTCGGCCTCTGGCGCCGCTACCGGGAGGAGCTCGGGCGCCTCGGCTTGGCGGACTCCCGGGCCTTGGCGGATGCGATTCCGGGTTCGATCCCGGCTGGCTTGGGCCGGGTGGTCGTGTTCCTGCCGAAGCGCCCGTCCGGCACGGAGCGCCTGGCTCTGCGCAGCCTCGAGAGGGCGGGCGCGGAGCTGATCCTGGGCGTGACGGGCGATCCCGCTGCGGACGCATGGCTCTCGGAATGGGCGGGCGACTCCGTGCCATCGTGCGCGGTGCCCGCCGGCGATGCGATCCTCGCCTGTACCGACCCCGAACAGGAGTGCCGCGAGGCCGTCCGTCGGGTGTGGGAGCACGCCGAGCAGGGCGTTCCGCTGGAGCGGCAGGCCATCCTGTTCCGCAGACGCGACCCGTACGCCCGGATCGCGTTCCAGGTGCTGCGGGAGGCGGGGTTGCCGGCGTATGGGCGCGCCTATCTCCGGGTTTCCGACTCGGCGTTGGGAACGCTGCTCGGCGTCGCCCTGGACTACGCGGAACAGGGGTTCGACGCCAACCGCTTGTTCGACTGGCTCGGCTCG
>DPBN01000243.1 GCA_003516955.1 Armatimonadota bacterium
CGCCTCATCCACGCCCACCACGCCGGGCACGTGCCTCAGGACGGCGCTCATTCCCCGCATCCCCGGCTGGCGCCGTAGAGCCTCACGCCGCGCGCCGAGACGAGGCCGCCCACACCGGCCATCAGCGTCAGAACCAGCACGTTCTGCAACAGACCGAGGAAGCTCTGGCCCGACCGCACGATGTCCACCGGCTCCTTCTGCTGGAGGCCCATCGCCTGCCGCGGCTCGACCGAGAGGATGTTCAGAGCCAGCCGGAACGTGTACAGCAGCAGCCCCACACCCACGAGGAACACGAGGATGCCGACCAGGCCGCCGCACCAGTCCGGGCGCACCTTGGCCTTGGCTTCGGTCACGTCTGCGGACACCTCATCGCCGGGCATGGTGGAGCCAGAGGATACCTAAGGGTCGAACGGCGAGGGCGACGGTCCGTTTCCCGTCCGCTTCGGCACCGATCCGCCCCGCTCCCCCTCGAACGGCCTCGGCGAGCCCGGTTGCCCAGAAGACGGAGGCGGCTGCGCGGTCCGTCACCCTGCGTCGCTGCGAACACCCAGGACGGCGTCGTCCCGGAGGCCTCCCAAGACGGCCCTGGTTGCAGTTTACGACAGCTTCGGTCCGCGTGCCAAGCTCACACTGGCCAGGCCGCGATCTCCACCTTCTCCACGATGGCCGGGTTGGAGTCCAGCGGGTTGTCGCGGCCGTCCCGGGGAAGCGCCACGATCCGATCCACCACGTCCATGCCCTCCACGACCTCGCCGTAGGCCGTGTACTGCCCGTCCAGGTGCGGCGCGGAGGCGACCATGATGAAGAACTGGCTGCCCGCGGAGTTCGGATCGCTGGTCCGCGCGGCGGAGAGGATTCCGCGCACGTGCTTCACGTCGTTGAACTCCGCCTTGAGGCGGTGCTTCGGGCCGCCGGTGCCGTGAAGGGTCCGATCCGGCAGGCGGCTGTTGGGGCACCCGCCTTGAACCATGAAACCGGGGATCACCCGATGGAAGCGCGTTCCGTCGTAGAAACCCTCGCGGGCGAGCTGCTTGAAGTTCTCGACGTGCTTGGGAGCTTTGTCGGGGAAGAACCGGACGACGATCCGGCCGAGGTTCGTGTGGAGGATGCCGACCTCTTCGCCGGCGGCGGGAGCGTTCTCTGGGCTCATCGGACCATTGTGGACCACCGCGGCACCGAACCGCCGGGCCGGGCGTATGATGCGAGGAGATGCTGAGAAGAGTCGTCCTCGGGGTGCTGTTCGGCGGCTTGGCCGGGTTCGGCTACCACCTGCTGATGCGGGCGGCGGGATCCGGGTGAATCAGCTGCCATCAGCCGGCGGTGCCGGTTGTCCTGGGCATGGTGGGCGGCCTGCTGATCGCGACGAACTCCCGATGAGCGAACCCGTCGCGGTCTACGTCCACGTGCCGTTCTGCGTCTCCAAGTGCGGCTACTGCGACTTCAACAGCTACGCGATGTCCGGCCCGATCGTGGAGCGCACCGTGCGCGCCACCGTCCGCCAGCTCGCCGAGAGCCCTTGGCGGGGGAGGCCCGCGGCCACGGTGTTCTTCGGGGGGGGAACGCCGTCTCTCCTCGACTCGCCGAGCCTGGAGCGGCTCCTGCTGGCCGTGCTCGAGGCGCACCCGCCCGTGGACGGCGTGGAGATCACCGCCGAGGCCAACCCCGAGTCGGCCACGCTCGAGAAGCTGCGCGCGATGCGCCGCATGGGCTTCAGCCGCCTCAGCGTGGGCGTGCAGAGCTTCGATCCGGTGGACCTGCGACGCCTCGGCCGCGCCCACAGCCCCGAGGACGCCGAGAGCGCCGCCCGGCACGCGCGCACCGCGGGCTTCGACCGCCTGAACCTCGACCTGATGTTCGGCCTGGAGGGCCAGACGCTGGAGGCCTGGGAGTTCAACCTCGGCCGCGCGCTGGGCCTCGAACCGGACCACCTGAGCCTGTACAACCTCACCATCGAGCAGGGCACGCGCTTCGAGAGGCTCCACCGGGAGGGCCGGCTCGACCTTCCGGACGAGGAGGTCCAGACCGCCATGTACCTCCGCTGCGCCGAGCTGCTGGAGCCGGCCGGGTTCCGCCAGTACGAGATCAGCAACTACGCCAAGCCCGGCCAGGAGTGCCAACACAACGTCTGGGTGTGGCGCGGCGGGGAATACGTCGCCTATGGCCCCGGCGGAGTGGGTTGCGTGCGCGAGGACGGTCGGTGGGTGCGGCGGACCAACCTCAAGAAGCCGCTGGCCTTCTGCCTCGCCGTCGAGCGCGGCGAGTCCCCTTGGCAGGAGACCGAGCGCATCGATCCCGCCACGCGGGAGTTCGAGCGCATCCTGCTGGGCCTGCGCCTGAGCGAGGGGCTACCGCTGGGCGGCCTCCCGGAGGCTCCCGTGCGCGAGGGCGTCCGCCGGGGATGGTTCGAGGTCGCCGACGGCCGCTTGCGCCTCACGCGCGAGGGGCGCCTGCTCGCCAACGACGCCACGGCGCTCTTCCTCTGAGCCCGGGCGGCGAGACCAGCCAGTAAACTGCGGGCATGGAAATCCGCATGTGGATGTACGACCTCGCCCGCGAGCAGGCGCCGACGCTCTCCCACCTTCGGCGCATCTTCCAGCTGACGCGCGGCGCCGGCTACACCCACATCGGGCTCTACCTGGAGCATCGGTTCGCCTATCCCTCCGCGCCCTGGGCGCACGGCGCGCGCTGCCTGACCCCGGAGATGGTGCGGACGCTGAGGGCCGAGTTCCCCGACCTTCAGGTGGTGCCGTTCCTGAACCTGCTCGGCCACTTCGAAGGGATGTTCCAAACGGAGCGCGGCAAGCGCTTCGCCGAGGAGCGGATGAAGGGTCTGCAGGCGTGCCCCAGCAACCCGGAGTTCGTGGAG
>DPBN01000166.1 GCA_003516955.1 Armatimonadota bacterium
CGGGGGCCGGTCTGCGCGACCGGCCCCCGGGTGGAGGACAACTGACGAAGCGATCCGCCTCAGGCGACCTGGTGCGGATAGACGCTGATCCGCCGGCGCTTCTCCGGCCCCTCGAACTTCACCTGGCCGTCGGTCAGCGCGAACAGCGTGTGGTCGTTGCCGATGCCGACGTTCTGGCCAGGGTGGAACTTCGTGCCGCGCTGGCGGACCAGGATGGTGCCGGCCTTGACCACCTCTCCGCCGAACTTCTTGACGCCCAGCCGCTTGCTCTGGCTGTCGCGTCCGTTCCGGGTCGAACCTTGTCCCTTCTTGTGTGCCATGTGGAAACCTCGTTACTTGCCGGGGATGACCTCGAGCACGCGCAGGTGCGTCTGCAGCTGGCGGTGGCCCCAGCGCTTGCGCTCGTTCTTCTTGGGCTTGTAGTTGAAGGCGTGGATCTTGGGCCCCTTGGCCTGGCGCACGATCTCCGCCTTGACCGACGCGCCCTTCACGTAGGGGGAGCCGACCTTCACCTTGCCCTCCTCGCATACGAGGACGACCTCCTTCAGGTCGACCTTGGTGCCGGGCTCGCCGTCCAGCTTCTCGACGATCAGGACGTCGTTCTTGGCGGCCTTGAACTGCTTGCCTCCGGTCTTGACGATCGCATACATGGTGAAGAGCTCCTTGAGCGCGGGGCGCGAAGAGCAAGGATGGCACATTCCGGGGCCGGGAGTCAAGTCCCGCTCGGCCCGGGGGCTCCGCCGCCGACCTCGTGGAGGGCCGACCAGAGCGGCGCGTACGGCCTGCCCATGTTGTCCCTCCTATCCCTGCTCCGTCCCTCGAGGAACGCCGCGAGCGCCTCCAGCATCGGCATCCGGATGCCGGCCTCCCGCGCCGCGTTCAGGAAGTAGGGCCATTCGGCGAACTTCAGGTCGAACGCGTCCGGGTCGCCGTTCTGCACGGAGCGGGCGGTCTCGGCCAGCTTGGCGCGCCAGCCGTCGGGGCCGCCGACCGCCTCGGCGACGACGGCCGGATCCAAGCCCTGTCGGGTGGCGTAGCTCACCGTCTCCAGCCACGCCGCCTGCACCAGCCCCATGGCCAGCTGGTTGACGCCCTTCAGAATCTGCCCGCACCCGGACGGTCCCGCGTGGACGCACGGCTTGGCCCCGGCCAGCGTTCTGAGGATCGGCAGCGCGCGCTCCACGGCCTCGGGCGGGCCGCCGACGAACACGTGCACGTCGCCCCGCGGGTCCCCGCTCACGGGCGCATCCACCAAGGCCGCCCCCCGCTCCGCCAGCGCGCCCGCCGTCCTGCGCGCGACCGACACCTCCGTGGTCCCCAGGTCGACGAACACCCTTCCCGGGCGGGCGGCTGGAACCAGCGTTTCGGCGGCCACGCGCTCGAACACGGCGCTGCTGGGCAGGCTCGTGAGCGCCACGTCGCCGGCCTCCGCGGCCTCCCGACCATCCCGCGCGGCTTGCACCCCCAGTTCCACCGCCGCGGCGAGACGCTCGGGAACGGGGTCGAACCCCACCACCCGGTGGCCGGTGCCGACCAGCCGCCGGGCGAAGTTCGATCCCATCCAGCCGAGGCCCAGAAAGCCGACCGTCACGGCTTGCCTCGCTGGATCTCCCCCAGGGCCACCAGCAGCTCGCGCCTGGCCTCTCGGAACGCCCGCACGTCGGTCGACACCTTGTCCATCGCCAGAACGATCCGCTCCGCCACGGACCGCGCCAGCTCGGGACGCTTCTCCGCCACCAGGCTCAGCAGCTCGTGGTCGGCGATCCCGTCGCGCAGCGCCTCGTGCCGGATCGAGTCCAGCAGGCCGCCCTTCGTTGGATACACGATGTGCGTGTCGCCGGCGGGCAGGAACAGGCCGCTCTCCTCGATCTTGCCGATCGGCTGGAACGGGTCGGCCTGCCAGTGGTTCCAGCCCCAGTGCAGGTAGCCGGTGACGCCGTAGCGGAAGTTGATCCAGTGCAGCAGCCGGGTCTTGATCAGCGGCTGCTCGATGAACCGGTTGGGGAAGTCTCCCTGCGGGAACACGCAGGTGTAGAACCAGACCTCCTCGCCGGCCGCCTGCCGGGCTTGGTAGTGCGGCCACTGGTCCCTCAGGAAGTTCAGCTGGGGAACCCACAGGTCCACGGCCCCCACCAGCTCGTGGTCGTGGCAGGCCTCCATCACCTTCAGCTCGGGCAGGATGGACTTGACCAGCCTCGCCATGGCCACGTAGCTGGCGCGGTTGGTGGAGATCGGCTCGTCGGCCAGGTGCTGCCGGTAGCGGGCCCAGTAGCCCTTCTCCTTGAGGAACTCCGCCAGCGCGGGGAGGTAGGCGCGGTAGAACGACTGGAGCTCGGGATCCTCGGGCGGCGACGACTTCCACGAGAGGCTGCCGCTCGCATCGAACACGGCATGGCGGAACACGAACGGGGACTCCCACGTGGAGACTCGCCCGCCGAAGTGGCCCCCTTCGATCCTCCCCAGCACGCCCTCCTCGTCGAACCACCGGAGGTAGTCCGCCAAGCGGCCGAAGCCGAAGCGCAGCGAGCCGTCCTCCGCCCTCGAGACGTCCGTGAGGTCCAGCACCGGGGTGAGCACGACGTTCTGGCGGTGGGCCTTCATCGAACGGGCGTAGGTGCGCATGCGGCGCTCGAACCGCTCGCCCTCGGGCCAGGCGGGGTCGTCGTAGGTCCCGTCGCCGGTTCGGAACCAGTTGGTGACCCACAGCCGGGACGCACCGACCCTGGCCTCGAAGACCTTCACCGAGATCGCCACCCGCGCGCTGACGGTGCGGCCCTCCAGGTTGCCGACGACTTTGGCGAAGCCCTCGTACAGCCCCGGCTTGGCGTCCAGCGGCACGT
>DPBN01000242.1 GCA_003516955.1 Armatimonadota bacterium
CGGCGGCCAGGCACCGCTCGATCGCCGGAAGATGGAGGCGCGTCCAAAGGGCCAGACAGACGGCCTCGGGCTTCTCGGCGCGCAGCATCGCGTCCAGACTCTCGTAGAGGCTGGCACGGAAGCCGAACTCCTTGGCGACCGCCTCGGCCCGATCCCGCGCGGGGTCCACCAGCGCGACGACGTCGCACCTCCCGTCCGCCGCAACACCCTTGGCGAACTCCCTCCCGCGTCCGCCACACCCGACGATCGCCATCCGCACGCTCATGCCGGCCATAGGTCCCATTCTAGACGCGGGCGAGCGGCCAAGTAAACGGATTAACAAAGGTTGAGCGGCTTTTCTCGGCGTCGAAGGGCTGTGCTCGGCGCGGCGCCGTGCCGATGGATTGGAGGGGGCCTTTCGGCACCGAGGCACGGATGGAGCAGCCGCAGCCGATCCGCAGCTCGAAGCACCGCCCGCCCAGCTCGCAGGCGGTGTCGCTCGCCCGCCTGAACGAGCAAGCGAGACGCAGCGGGCTCGCCATGCTGCTGCTCGGGGCCCTGCTCGTGCTCTGCGCGGCCGTCGAACAGCACTGGGAGGCCAAGGCCGTCTGCCTGGTCGCGGCCGCGGGGGCGCTGGGGGCGTCCATCTCACGATGGCGGCACTACCGCAGGCAAGACCCCCTGTCCGTGCCCATCGGCGAGCTGATGCCGTCGTCCCCCTCGCCGGCGATGCTGGTTGACCTTCGGCGGCGGGAGGTCGTGTGCGCCAACGCGGCTTGCGCGCGGATGCTCGGCGCGCCCGATGGCTCTCTCAAGGGGAAGCCGGTGGCCGAGCTGCTTCCCTTCGCCGACTGCGATGCCGTCCTGAGCCGGGTGGCCCAAGGCTGCGACCGCTTCGAGTGCCAGATGAGGGCGGCCGACGGGCGATCGGTCGACGTCGAGGCCCTCGTAAGCCTCATCCAGGCGCGCGACGGGTCCTACCTGCTCGTCTTCCTGCGCGACGCGACCGCCGAGCGGCACGCCCGGGAGCGGTTCCAAGCGGCCTTCGAGGGAGCAGGGGACGGCTTGCTGGTGCTGGAGGACGGAAGGATCGTGGACGCGAACCACGAGGCCGTCCGCCTGTTCGAGGCCGCCTCGCGGGAGGCGCTGCTCGAAGTCGGCCCGAGCTCCCTGCTGGGAGTCTCCGACCCGCGGGAATGGGAGGCTCTGTGCCGGCGAGCGGAAGGGGGCTCGCGTTGCACCGCCCGGATCGGCGCCGCCACTCGCACCGGGCGGAGCTTCGTGGCGGAGGTCGTGCTCTCGGGCTTCGTGGTGAGGGGCAGGCGGGTCGTTCTGGCCAGCGTCCGCGACGTTACGGACGAGGCGCGCGCCCGTGAGGACGCCGAAAGCAGCTCGCGGCTGCTGCGCACGATCATCGACGCCGCGCCATGCTACATCTTCGCCAAGAACGCCCGGGGCGAGTATCGCTTGGCCAACCGCGCCTTGGCCGACCTGTTCGGCGTGGAGCCCGAGCAGGTCGAGGGCCTGACGGACATCGACCACGGCGCCACTCCGGAGCAGGCGGCAGCCTACCGCGCGGACGACCTCCGCGTGATCCAGACCGGCGAGCAGGTTGTGATCCCCGAGCAGCGGGTATTGCGGCTGGACGGCACGCTCGGCTGGTTCCACACCGTGAAGGTGCCCGTGCGCCTGCCCGGCTCCGACGAGCCCCTCGTTCTGGGCGTGTGCATCGACATCACCGAGCAGAAAATCGCCCACGAGGCCCGCCTGCACGCGGAGGGCCGCTACCGCGTGCTGCTGGAGAACAGCGACTTCGCCGTGTTCGAGCTTTCCCCCGAGGGGGTCCTCACGTTCGCCTCCAGCGGATGGGAGCGGCTGTTGGGCTACGCTCCGGCCGAGGTGGAGGGCCACCACCTCTCCGAGTTCGTCCATCCGGACGACCTCGAGGCTCCGGGCGGGCTGCTGGCGGGACTCGCCGGGGCGCGCTTCCAGGGCGCCGAGTACCGGGTGCTGCACAAGAACGGGTCGGTCCGGTGGCATCGCATGTTCGGCTCGCCCCTCTTGCAGAACGACGGCGCGGTGCTCGGTCTGCTGTGCGGCACCACGGACATCACCGAGCAGAAGCTCGCCGAGCAGGAGGCCGAGAAGCGGCTGGACCTGCTCACCAAGACGAACGAGGCCGCCCGGATCGGCACGTGGGAGGTCGACCTCCTGCAGGGCACCATCGAGTGGAGCCCGATCACACGAGAGATCCACGAGGTGGGCCCGGACTACGTCCCAGACCTGGAGTCCGCGATCGGCTTCTATCTGGAGGGCGAAGACCGCGAGACGATCCGGAGGGTGTTCTGCGCAGCGGTCTCGGACGGCGAGCCGTTCGACGTCGAGCTCCGCATCGTCACGGCGGGCGGTCGCGAGCGGTGGGTGCGCGCGGTCGGCTACCCCGTGTTCGAGAGGGGCCAGTGCCGGCGCGTCTACGGCACCTTCCAGGAGATCGACGACCGCAAGAGGGCGGAGGAGGCCCTCCGCTTCGCCAACGAGCAGCTGCAACAGGCGATCCTTGCGGCAAACGAGATGGCCGTGGAGGCCGAAGCGGCCAGCCGAGCCAAGAGCGAGTTCTTGGCCAACATGAGCCACGAGATCCGCACGCCGCTCAACGGCGT
>DPBN01000303.1 GCA_003516955.1 Armatimonadota bacterium
CCTCTTCGGCGACGGCGGGGGCGCGCTGGTGCTGGAAGGGCAGGAGAACACCGACCGCGGCGTGCTCCACACGGTCCTGTTCTGCGACGGCAACGGCATCCCGCACATCGACCTCGAGGTCGGCGGATCCCGCTTCCCCGCCGGCTCCCCGCAGGCCGAGGGCCGCCGCACCAAGATCTACATGAACGGCAACGAGGTCTACCGCTTCGCCGTCAAGGCGATGGGCGACGCGTGCGTCAAGTGCCTCGAGCAGGCCGGGATGTCCGCCGACGAGGTGGACCTGTTCGTGCCGCACCAGGCGAACATCCGCATCATCGAGTCCGCCGCCAAGCGCATCGGCCTCCCGGACGAGAAGGTGTTCATCAACATCGACAAGTACGGCAACACCAGCGGCGGCTCCATCCCGCTGAGCCTGTACGAAGCCGAGCGGACCGGCCGCCTGAAGAGGGGCATGGTGGTCATGACCGTCGGCTTCGGCGCCGGCCTGGTTTGGGGAGCCAACCTGATCCGCTGGTGACGCCGCGTGGGACCCGCCCTCCGGGCGGGTCGTTTCAGAACGGCCTTCACCCTCCGCCGGAGGAGCCCGTGGAGCAACCGGACGAGGAGGACCCGCCCGAGCCGGTCAGAATCAGACCCACGGACGTGATCAGCCGCTTGAGCTTGCCTCTCTTCTCGCAGTCGTGCTCCTTCAGCGGCTCCTCGGTGATGCGCTGCTCCACCTCGAAGACCGCTCCGCACGCCTCGCACTCGTAGACGTAGGTCGGCATGGTTCCACCTTCGTAGAGTCTCGAGCGCTGCCGCAGGATTCAGGGCAGGCCCTGGTACTGCTCGATCTTCCTGGCGAACCGCTCCACCAGCTCCTGGCTCTCGAGCGCGGCGTCGCTCTCCGCGTACACGTGGAACACCGGCTCGACGGCGTCGGGCAGCACCAGCACCCAGGCGTTGGGCTCGACGATCTTGATGCCGTCGAGCAGCTCCACGTTGGCCCCGTTGTGGCTCTCCTCCGAGATCCGGCGCATCACGGTGCCCTTGTGCTCCCACGGGCAGCGCACCGCCACGTACGCCATCTCGTACTTCGGCAGGTGGGTGGCCACGTCGCTCAGGCGGCAGTCCACGGTCTGCAGCAGCGCCAGCAGGTTGGCGAAGGAGAACGCCGCGTCGAACCCGGCGTGGAAGTCGGGGAAGATGAACCCGCCGCGCCCGTCGCCGGCGAAGCGCACGTCCGCGTCCAGGCTCTCCGCGACGATCGATCGCACGTCGGCCTTGGTGCGCACGATCTCGGCTCCGGCCTCCCTCAGCGCCTGCTCGACGCGGGTCGGGGCGGTGACGCTCATCGCGATGCGAGGCCGCTCGGTGGTGCGGCTCAGGAGCCAGGCGATCGCGGCGAACAGCGCGTGGCCTTCCAGCTCCCGGCCCTGGTCGTCCACCACGGTCATCCGCTCACCCTCGTCGGTGAACAGCACTCCCATGTCGTAGCCGAGGGACCGCACGATGTGCCGCAGGTTCTGCACGTGCCGGGCGATCTCGTCCTCGGTGCGGGGCGCCAGCTTGGCGTCGTTGTAGCTGTTCAGGCTGATGGACTCCGCGCCGAGCCTGGCGAGCATCGCGGGGTAGAGCGAACCCAGGGGGGAGTAGCCGTAGTCGCACACCACGCGGAACCGGCGGCGGCCCACCTTGTCGGCCAGGCGGGAAAGGAAGTCCGCGCGGTACAGGTCCGTGGCCTCGCTGCCGAAGTCGATCGTGCCCAGGTCGTCGGGGTCCACGCGGATGAAGTCCTCCCTGCTGAAGGCGGACTCGATCTTCCGCTCGGTGCCCCGCGTGAGGTAGGCGCCGCGGTGGTCCAGCAGCTCGATCAGCGTGACGCGCGCGTTGCCGGGCAGCTTGCGCACGTTGATCGCGCCGGCGACCCGGTGGTTGCGGATGAAGTGCCTCGCGATCGGCAGGGCGGTGCTCTGCAGGTCCACCACGTTGCAGCCCACGCTGAGGAGCGACGAGATCACCGCGCGCTTGATCATCCGCGAGCTGCGGGTGCTGTCGCGGCAGGTGACGACCGTCGAACGGTTGGGGAGGATGCTTCCGTAGGCGGATCCGAGCCGGCAGGCGAAGTCGGGCGTGATCTCGATGTTCGAGAGGCCGGCCACCCCCAGCTCGCGGAACAGGTTGCCCCGCCACTTGCTGCCCCAGATCAGGCTCATCGTGACGGTGGAGCCGCGCTCGACCACCTTGTCCGGCCAGATCTTGACCCTCGGGCGGATCACGCAGCCCACGTCGATCAGGCAGCGGTCGCCGACCACGCTGTCCTCGTGCAGCACGGTGTCCTTCTTGATCGTGGTGCGGTACCCCGCGATCGCCGACCGGAGCACCACGTTCGGGCCGATGTAGGCGTTGTCCCACACCACCGAACGCTCCAGGATCGCGCCGCTCTCCACGAACACGTTGTCGCCGATCATCGTGTACGGACCGACGCGCGCGCCCGCCTTCACCTTGCAGTTGCGGCCGATGCAGACGGGCGGCACGATCGTGGCGCTCTCCGAGATCGTGCAGTTCGGGCCGACGTACACTCCCGGCTGGACCTGCTCGCCGCGCACGGGAAGGTCGAGGCGGCCCGCCAGCAGGTGCTCCTGGGCCTCGCGGTACTGCGAGAGCGAACCGATGTCGGTCCAGTACCCCTCCATGACGTAGCCGAACATCGGCAGGCCCTTCTCGAGCATGGCGGGGAACACGTCGTGGCTCCAGTCCACGAACTCGTCCGCCGGAACATACTCCAACACCTCCGGCTCGAGGATGTAGATGCCGGTGTTGACGGTGTCGCTGAACACCTCGGACCAGCTGGGCTTCTCGAGGAAGCGCTGGATGCGGCCGTCCGGATCGGTGATCACCACGCCGAACTCCAGCGGGGCAGCGACGCGGTGCAGCACCAGCGTCGCCATGCTGCCCTTGGAGCGGTGGAACTCGAGCGCCTTCTCCAGGTTGCAGTCGGTCAGGGAGTCGCCGGACACGATGAGGAACGTGCCGTCCTTCAGCCACCCCTCGATCTTCTTGACGGCCCCAGCCGTTCCCAGAGGCTTGGTCTCGAGGCTATAGGCCATCTCGATCCCGAAATCCGTCCCGTCGCCGAAGTACGCCTGGATCTCGTCGGCCAGGTAGTGGACCGTCGCCGTCACCTGGCGCACGCCGTGGCGCCGCAGGAGCGTCACGATGTGCTCCATGATCGGCTCGTTGCACACCGGCACCAGCGGCTTGGGGCAGTTGATGGTGAGCGGACGGAGCCGCGTTCCTTCCCCACCGGCCATGACGACGGTTTTCAGCTCCATCCTTGCTCCTTATGAATCGGCGTCCGGCCCGCGCGGGATGCGTTCCGACGGGCCAGTAGCCCATGCCACAACCCCATTATAGGTAACAACGGCCGCCCTTTCACCAAGGATGCCGGATTCGCAGGCGGGGATCCGGCCCGCGGGCGCGCGCTCGGGTAAAGTAGCCGCGGGGATGATGGACTTCCTGCAGCAGCTCCATCCGGCGTGGCTGGCGCTGATCCGCGTACTGCTCTTCGTGGTGCCGCTCCTTCTGGTCGTTCCCGGCCTCATCTGGTGGGAGCGGCGGTTGCTGGCTTGGATGCAGGACCGCATCGGCCCGAACCGCGTGGCGACGATCACCTGGCCGAAGGACGCCCGCTGGGTTCCGCCCTTCCTGAGGGGGAAGAAGACCCGCCTGTTCGGCCTGCTCCAGCCGATCGCGGACGGCATCAAGCTGTTCCTCAAGGAGGACATCACTCCGGCGGCGATCGACCGGGCGGTGTACTTCGTGGCGCCGGCGATCGCGCTGTTCCCGGCCTTCGCCCTGGGGGGCACGCTGCCGTGGGCGCCGCCCGAGGGCGTCTACGGCCTGCTG
>DPBN01000103.1 GCA_003516955.1 Armatimonadota bacterium
CCGGGAGCGGCTAGAGCTTCTCGCTCACCTCGAAGAAGACCTCGTAGCTCCCGGTGTCGTCGTTGTTGAGGAACGAGAGCTTCCCTCCGAACTTCCTCTCGGGGTTGTCCGTGAGCGCGGCGAGATCCATGGCGCTCCAGCCCGCGACCTGCGTGCCCAAGGGGTCCGGGTTACCGCCGAACCAGGTGACCAACTTCTGGACGACGGGCGTCAGCGCCTTGACGAGCTCCGCCCACTCGACGTCGCCCTTGTACTTCAGGATCGCCTGGGTGACCTCGCTGATGACGCCGATCACCTCGTTGACCTTCTTCATGTCGCCGGCGTCCCACTCGAAGAGCGACGTCGAAATGGCGAGGGCCTGTCGCACCGAACCGTTGTCGCCCTCCGGGAACACGTTCTGGTCGTCCGGGTAGTAGCGATCCCAATCTCCGTCGTCCCAGTTGTAGTACTCCGTGTGGTCGCCGACGCTCTTGGCCCGTGCGACCCCGTCGGCCACGATGCACCAGGCGGTGAAGACCTCATCATGCCCCGCCCACTCCGGGTCGCTCTCATCCAAACAGTGGATCTGCGTGAAGCGGACGCGGTACTGGAGAGGCGACACATTGACCACGACCCAAGGGGAGAACACCCCGCCGACGTGGACAGCCAACCGGTACCTTCCGGGCTGCATCACCCTGGGTAGGGCGAACGACAGCTGCGTATCGTTGAGCACCTTGCCCATGACAGACAGGCAGTCCTTTCCGTCCACCTTCACGGAGAACGTCAACTCCTGACCCTCCATCGGCGCGAGCATGACGAACGCCAACCGGTTGATCTGCTTGGTGTAGTTCGCACCGGTAGCGACGGCCTCCCGGCCAGGGGTCAGCGTGCCCGGCGAAAGAGACGCCAGGGCAGGCTCCGGCGGAGGGGGCGACTGAATCGGCAGCAGCACCAGAGGGCTCTCGTCGATCAGTCCGCCTCTCTTCACGACAACCTTGAGCTGGTACTGCCCCGGCTCCAAGTCGCCGGGCAGGACCGCCTCCATCGCCGATTCGGAGCTGACCGCGGGCGCGAACCGAGCCCGCTCACCCAGGGATCCGTTGCCGAGGACCTTCATGAGGACCAGGGAGTTCTCGGCCCGATCCGGGCTGAACTTCCAGCCGTAGAAGGACAGTCTTTGTCCGGCCCGATATCCTTGGCTCGATCGCGGGTCGATCTTGGTGATGCACGGGTGGTTGAGCCGCTCCACGAGCTCCTTGCTGAGCTTCAGGCCGGCACGCACCACGTTGGGATTGATCGCCGGACCCCGCTGCATGCCACGGCCGACGCCTCTCAGATAGCTCCCGCGCACGTTGGCCAGCACCGACTCGGAAAGGGGCGACGAAACGTCACCGACGCGCAGGGACCGCGTGCGCGCGTTCGGAGGAGTCTCAACCGACCCAACGTCCGCGATGAACTTCCTCAGCGCCTCCCGGTCTGCGCCAGGATGCCTCCGCAGCGCGTTCTGGGCGAGGCGTCCGGCCGGTCCTCCGCCGTTTTCCATTCCCTCCGCCAGGGCCTGTGCGACGACGCGCAGCATGTCCGCCGTTTCCGGGTCCGCCTGCAGGGCCTTCTGAAGGCGAAGCTTCGCCTCCAAGGGCGGCCTCTTGACGGAGAGCCCGGCATCGGGCTTCTGCTTGAACTTGACTTTGGGCAACGGTCCGGCCAGTTGGGCCACACCGGCCGCAGCCACGCCAACAACCGCGAGGCAGAGCAATCTCCCACCCCTCATTCGCATCCTCCTTCGGCAAGCCGCGGGGCGGCTTCCTCATCCCTATCGTACACCGCAATCGGTCGCTATCCAAAAGCCTGTTTTTGTTTCTCAAAGGGAATCTCCGTCCATGGGATCGATTCCGTCGGATCGTTCAGAATCCGACGTGCCTCAGCCGAACCATCGACCCTCGGTCGCGATGATCCACGGAGCCGGAGGAGGGGTCTGGGAGTACCGCTTCTGGCGCAGAGCGTTCGAGGACGCCGGCTGGCTGGTGTTCGGCGCAGATCTTCAGCCGGGGCCGCTCGGCCTGGTGCGGACGAGCTTGGCCGACTATCGCCGCCAAGTGCTCGGGTGGCCGCCTTCGGGCGAGCCGCCCGACGCCGTGATCGGCGCGAGCATGGGAGGATGGCTCGCCCTCCACGCCGCCGCAGCCTGGCGAGCGAAGGCGCTCGTTCTGATCAACCCGGTGCCGCCAAACGGCGTGGAAGCCGCATGGAACCCGCCCGAGCCGATCCCGGAGGTCGTTGCGTGGTCGCAATCAACCTTGGATGAGACCGCACGAGCGTTGCCGGACGCGGAGCCGGAGGTGGTCCGATGGGCTTCCCGAAAGTGGCGGGACGAGTCGGGCTTGGTGCTCCGTGAGCTCGCTGCGGGAGTGGAAGCCCCCCGGCCCCGGTGTCCCACTCTGGTGATCGTCAGCGAGCTGGATGCGGACGTCCCGCCGCAAACAGCGCTCGCGGTGGCTCGGTGGTGCGGCGCGGAGGCCATCACCATCCCTGGCGCGAGCCATGTGGGCCCGCTCTTAGGCCGTTCGGCTTCCTCTTGCGCGGCCCTCGCCCTAGACTGGATTCAGCGACAGATTCCGGGTCATGCGAGTCGAGAGCGAGATCACCAGTGAGGCGCCCCGCACGGGCATCGTGACCATGGGTTGCCGGGCCTCCAGGCTCGGGGAGATCTGGCCCTGGCACGCCCACGACTACGACGAGATTTGTCTGTTCTCGGACTCGCCGACGACGCTTCTCGTCGAGGGGGAGGAGATGCGCATGCCGGAGAACTCGGTGTACGTTCTGTTCGCCGGGGAGCGCCACGGCTTCAGCAACGAGGGCCGCAACCAGCCGCGCATCTGGGCGATCCACTATCACCCCCGGGCGGGCTTCTACGACGGCCTGCCGATCCGGGAATGGCCGCTGCGGCAACGAGTCTGGTGCCTGAACCGCGATCAGTCGGCCTCGTTCCAGAGCCTGTTCTCGCGCCTCAGCGCCGAGAGCGTGAACGACCTGCCCTGCAAGTCGGAGGCGATCGATTCCCTCCTGCGCCTGATCCTTGTGTCCTTGATCCGTTGGCGAGGCCAAGCGGATTCGAGCAGCTCCGTTGTCCGCCCCGACGATCCGGAGGTGCTCGCCGTCTGGCAGGCGATCCACGCGTCGCTCTCTCAGGGAGCGGGAGACCTGCGCTTCCAAGAGGAGTGCCCCAACTACGACTCGGTGAGGCACAAGTTCCGCCGAACGTACGGCATCTCGCCGAGGGAGATGCTGACCCGGCTGCGCATCGAGCGGGCGAAGATCCTGCTGGCGGACCCCGGCCTGTCGATCAAGGAGGTCGGGAGCCGGCTGGGCTATCTGCACCACAACGACTTCACTCGCGCGTTCGTCCGCGAGGTCGGCGTCACACCGTCGCACTGGCGCATCAACCAGCGCAAGTTCACGGACCCGTCGGACAACGAGCTGGCTTCTTGACGAGCGGACGAATCCGTTCCGTTTCTGCTACTTCGTTTTCCAGATGGATTCCCCCAACGCCATCCGGTCCCCCTTACACTGGTTGATGAGTCCGGTCCGGTCTATCGGTTCCCGACACGGACGAGGAGGTCCTATGAAACGAAAGTCCGCGTTCACGCTGATCGAGCTGCTGGTGGTCATCGCCATCATCGCCATCTTGGCCGCCATTCTGTTCCCGGTTTTCGCTCAGGCGAAGGCTTCCGCCAAGAAGGCGGCCCGCATCTCGGACATGAAGCAGATGGCCATCGGCTTCAAGATCTACGCCGCCGACTACGACGACACCACGGTTCGAGCCTGGTGGGACTGGATCGGCGGACCCGACAACGAGGCGATCCACTGGCCGCAGCGGATCTTCCCGTACGTGAAGAACAGCCAGCTGTACATCGACTCCGTGGGAACGCCCCAGCCCTTCCCGAAGGATATGCGCGATACGCGCAACTTCGCTGCGGGCCCGAACATCGCGATGAACTGGCACGCCGGCAACAGCATCCCCGAGACGGCGGCGGAGAGGCCGAGCCAGCTGATCATGCTCGCCGAGTCCGGCGTGCGCGACTGGTTCGGCAACGGGTCCCTGATTCGCGCGGCCTCCACGATCAACCCGTGGGACTGGCGGGACATCTGGCCCGGCATGGACGTGTCGGACGGCGCCCGCCGCTCGATCCGGTGCGTCAACTACGAGAAGCTGGGAAGCCCGTGGATGATGAACCACTACGACCCGCAGATTCCTTGGTCGCTCGACTGGCGGCATCTGGACGGGGCGAGCTTCCCGCACTTCGACGGCAGCGCGAAGTTCTATAAGAGGGGCTCGCTGAAGCCGGAGAACTTCTACGTGTCCGACATCCCGGCCTACGCCTACGACGGAAGAGCCAACTGCGACTTCTAGAGCGGACGCCACGATGAGGGTTGGCAGGGGCCGGGCCGCCGCCAGGCGGCCGGCCCCAGGTTGCGAACGATGCTAACGATGCTAAGGATGGACTGAACATGGAACGCTGGAAGACCCTGGCACTTCTCGTCTTCACCGGAATCCTCCTCGGAGGGTGCTCGTCGGAACCAGTGAAGACCGAGGAGGAGATGCGCCTCCTCACGGAGCAGAACAACGTCGTGGCGAACGCCTACCGCGAGGGCCGCGGATTCGACCAACTCACCCCCGAGGAGAAGGAGCGGTTCATGAAGGGCTTCAACGGCGACGAGGCCAAGGCTCGGAAGGCGTTCGAGAAGGCCGCCGAGGGCATGTCCTACTTCTTCGGGGGCGGCGCCAAGCCCGCCGCCGGCCCAACGGGGCGGTAGGTTCGGACAGGAATCGGGCCATCGGGGTAGCCGCTCGCAGCGGCTACCCCTTCTGTCGGGCGAACCAAGCGTCCGCTTCCCGCTTTCCCTCATCCAAGAAGCGGACGAACTCCGCGTCGGAAAGGGCCAACCCTTGGAACACCTTGAGCACCTTCCCGTCCGGAGCGAGGATCACGTAGGTCGGGTTGGTCGAGGCCTTGGTCAGCCGCTCGCGCAGCTCCGCGTTCCGGTTGTTCTCCGGCGTGCCGTTGTCGGTGAACAGCTCCACCGGGATGAACTCGTTGATCCTTCGGGCGACCTCGGGCTTGGGGAACACCTCGCCCTCCATCACCCGGCAGTTGGTGCAGGTGTAGCCCGTGAAGTTGATGAACAGCGCCCGCCGCTTCTGGCGGGCCAGCGCCAGGCCCTGCTCGTAGTTCTCGATCCAGCGGATGGCGCCGGCCTGCTGCGACGCGCCCTTCGGGCTGTCGGCGCGGTAGGGATAGCGCTCCGGCGGCATGAACCCCGAGAGCCCACCCAAGGGCGCGCCCTCGATGGCGGCGAGCAGGTAGACCGCGACGCCCAGATTCGCCACTCCGAAGAGCCTCCGCGCAGGCCCGATCTTGGGCTCGCCGCCGTGCGGAAGCCGGAGCCAACCGAGCAGGTAGAGTCCGGCGATCACGAAGATCGCGAACCAAACCGCCAGAAACACCGGCCGCGTGAGCCAGCCCAGCTGGACCACGATCTCCGCGCTTTGGAGGAACTTCAGCGCGGCCGCCAGCTCCAGGAAGCCCATGTACGCCTTCACCGCCGTCAGCCACGTGCCGGAGCGAGGCATGGAGGCCAGGTACTGGGGGAACAGAGCCAGCAGGAAGAACGGGATGGCAAAAGCCAGGCTGAACGCCAGCATCCCGAGGATTGGGTCCCACAGGTTGCCTTTCGTCGCCGCGACCAGGATCGTGCCCACGAATGGAACCGTGCAGGTGAAGGACGTGATGCTGAACGCCAGCCCCATGAAGATCGGCCCGGCGATCCCCGACCTCTGCGAGCCAGCCTGCGCCTTGTTGAGCATCCACGAAGGCACCACGATCTCGTAGACACCGAAGAGGTTCAGGGCCAACACCACGAACAGCGCCGCAAGCGCCAGGTTCACCCATGGGCTCGCCGCGAACCTCTGCAGGCCGGCCGCCCCGAACGCCAGCGTAACGATCAGCCCCAGGGCCGTGAAGGTGCCCATGATCCCCAGGCAGTAGGCCAAAGCCATCTTGAGGTTCTTCTGGGCACCCTCCTCCGTCTTCTTGCTGAAGAAGCTGACCGTCACGGGGATCATCGGCCAGACGCAGGGGGTGAGCAACGCCAGCAGCCCTGCGACGAAAGACAGCCATAGGTAGGCCAGAAGACCCTTACCCCTCGCCTCCTCGATTTTCCGCGTGGTCGAATCGACGTCCTCTGCGGCACCCTGTTGCGGGGTGGTCGGCTGGGGCTGGACGTGGCCCTGAGGCTGGGGCGGCGCTTCCTGCGACGGCGTCGCGCGCTCGGGGCGGGCCGCTCCGGCCGCGAGCTTCAGGTCCACGGTCAGCTCCTCCGTGGTAGGGATGTCGCAGCTGGTGGCGTCACAGGCCTGAGCCGTCGCGCGAACGACGAGGCGCACGGACCCGGAGGCGTCCGGCTTGACCCGGAACGGCACGGCGAAGGTGGTCGGCCCCTCGTGGTAACCGATCTCCATCTTGAAGCCACGGTCGAACTTGCGTTGCGGCTCCGGCTCGACCGGGCTGCCCGCCGGTTCGACGGAGGGTCCTCCGTCCAGCTGGAACGACGTGGAGACCGGACCCTCGGGCTGGTTCATCGCGTAGACGTGCCAACCCTCCTTGGGAACGACCGTCACGAGAACCCGGCCGGACTCGCCCGCTCGCACGTCCTCGCCCTCCAAACGGGCGGACCACTGGAGCTTGTCGGACTTCGGCTGGGCCCCCGCGGGCAGAACGAGCAGGGTGAGGGCGGCCAGAGCCACCCCCACCCCGATCAGCGTTCGCGCCAGCGAGCTACTTCTGATCGGGCTTCCTCGAAACATCCGTGTACCACTGGCTCGCCGTCGACGACTCGTCCACCTTGGGCTTCTCCATCTTCGGCTTCAGCACGAAGATGGTCGAACCTCCGGCGCCCGGGGGAAGCGCTCCCGGAGGAACGCCCTTGGGAGGCATCTTGGGGGGCACCTCCATCTCGTCGGCCTGGCCGGACTTCGCCTTGATGTCCGCAGCCAACTCCTCCTTGGACGGAGCCTCGCGCTTCTCGCCCACGGCCTCCGGCTCCTGTTGCTGCTGGTTCTGCTGGTCCGGGGGCATGTTCGCCCTCAGCTGCATCAGGCCGAAGCCCAAAATGACGCACAATCCGATTACGAGCAGCGTGATCAGCGCATAGGGGGGACTTCTTCTCTTCATGACCGGTCGCTCTCTTGCAGGACGCTCTTTCGATTGTAGACCGTAGCAGGCTTCCCCGTGGGTGAACCGAACCGAGACCGCCTCCGAGTCGCACTCGACGTCCGCCTGGTGCAACGCGCCAGCACGGGCGATTCGACCTACTGGCTGGGTCTCCTGCACGGTCTGTGCCGCATCGGCTCCCCGATCGAGTTTCTGCTCTTTTCCAACGCTCCCCAGCCGCCGGGGATTCCCATGCCGCCGGGTGCGACCTGGGTCGAGCTCCCCTGTCGCAACGAGCGCTGGTGGAGCTTCGTGGCGTTCCCGCTCGCCGCGCGTCGCCGGAGGGCCGACATCCTGCACACGCAGTACAGCATGAGTCCGCTCGCAGGTCGGAGGGGGGTGACGACGATCCACGACGTCTCCTTCTTCGTCGACCCGTCCTGGTTCCGGCCGAAGGACCGACTTCTTCTGCGGACGCTGGTTCCTCTCGCGGCCCGATGGGCCTCGCGGGTGATCACCGTGTCGGAAACCTCACGCAGGGACGTCGAGCGCTTCGTGCCGTCCGCCCGGGGGAAGGTCAGGGTGGTGCCCAACGCGCCTCATCCGGACCTCGCGCCGGTCGATCCGGCCGAGGCGCGTACCTTGGTTGCCGAGCGGTTCGGTCTGGAGGCGCCGTACCTGCTGACCGTGGCCACCCGCTGGCCGCGGAAGAACCTGGCCTTGGCGACGCAGGCCGCCGAGCTGTTGCCGCCGGAGCTGCCCCACCCCCTCGTGCTGACCGGGAAGCCCGGCTGGGGAACGGAGTCGCTCGGCCCACGGAGCAGACCCGTCGGCTATGTCCAGCTCCGGGAGCTGGCGGCCCTCTATTCCGCCGCGGACCTGTATCTGGCGCCGAGCCGCTACGAGGGGTTCGGGATCACGATTCTGGAGGCGTTCCACTGCGGGTGTCCGGTGCTCTGCTCCGCAGGCGGAGCCCAGCCCGAAGTGGCCGGCGACGCCGCCGAGGTGCTGGCCTCCTGGAGCCCGGAGGACTGGGCGGAGGCGATCCGGAATCTGCTCGCGGATTCGAGTAAATTGGAGCGCATGCGACGCGACGGACGGCGCAGAGCGGCCGAGTTCCGATGGGAGGATTCCGCGCGCAAGACCTGCGACGTCTATCGGGAGGCTGCCCTATGATCGATCCCAAGCTCTTGGAGCTGCTGGCGTGTCCCGTCTGCCCGGAGCGGCCGCCTCTCGAGGAGCGGGATGGGTGGCTCGTCTGCACGTCCTGCGGGCGCCGCTTCCCCATCCGCGACGGCATCCCCGACCTGCTCCCCGAATCCGCCGTCGAGCCGCAGGAAGGATCCACGGAGCCATGATCGAAGAGTCCTCACTGCACATCCTCGTCCTCCACGGGCCCAATCTGAACCTGCTCGGGTTCCGCGAACCGGACATCTACGGCAAGCGCCCCCTAGAGGAGGTGGACGCCGAGATCGAAGCCACCGCCAAGCGCTTGGGAGTCGAGGTGCGCATCCTCCAGTCGAACCACGAGGGGGTTCTGATCGACGTGATCCAGGAGAACCGCCACTGGGCGGACGGGATCGTGATCAACCCCGGTGGCTTGACCCACTACTCCATCGCGCTCCGAGACGCGCTGACGAGCGTCCGGTTGCCCGTGGTCGAGGTCCACCTGAGCAACATCCACGGCCGGGAGGAGTTCCGCCGCCACTCGGTGATCGCCCCGGTTTGCGTCGGTCAGATCAGCGGGCTCGGCGCGATTGGATACAGCCTGGCGATCGAGGGGTTGGTGAGGCTGCATCAGGAGACGCTGTCGTGAAGCCGCTCGAGCGCCTGCAAGCCAAGCTCGCCGAGGACGGGCTGGAGGCCCTCCTGGTCACCGACATCGCGAACGTGCGCTGGCTGACCGGATTCACCGGCTCGGCCGGCACGGTGGTGGCCGCGCCCGATCGGGCCTGCTTCTTCACGGATGGCCGGTACACGATCCAAGCCGGAGAGCAGGTCGGCCCGCTGATGGAGGTCCGGACCACCACGACCGAGGCCCCGCTGGCCGCCCAGGTGGCGGAGCTGGCGGGCCAATGGGGGCTCTCCTCGATCGCGTTCGACGGGGATGCGGTCACGGTCAACACCTATCGGCAGTGGACCGAGAAGATCCCCGGAGTGGAGCTGAAGCCCGTCCAGGATCCGTGCGCCGTGCTCCGGATGGTCAAGACGCCGGAGGAGGTCGCCAAGATCCGCGATGCGTGCCGCCTCACCGATGCGGCGTTCCAGCACGTGCTGCGGCTGATCCAGCCGGGCGTCGCGGAATACGACATCCACCTGGAGATCGAGTTCTTCCTCAAGCGGCAGGGAGCGGAACTGGCCTTCGACCCGATCGTCGTCAGCGGCGCGCGCAGCGCTCTTCCCCACGGCAAGGCCTCGGAGAAGAAGCTCGAGATCGGGGACTTCGTCACGATGGACTTCGGGGCCAAGTTGGACGGGTGGTGCGCCGACCTCACCCGCACGGTCGCCGTGGGTCGCGCCGACGACCGCATGCGCGAAGTGTACGGCCAGGTTCTCGAAGCGCAACGGGCCGCTATCGACGCGCTTCGCGACGGCGCGAACGGGAAGGACGTGGACACCCTGGCACGAGAGGTGCTCGCCCGCAAGGATCTCGCGCGCTACTTCACGCACGGCCTCGGACACGGACTGGGCACGGTCGTCCACGACCACGGACGGCTGAGCCAGACCGCCGATATGCGCATCGAGTGCGGCCAGGTTTGGACCGTCGAGCCGGGCGTGTACATCGAAGGGTTCGGGGGAGTGCGCATCGAGGACGACGTCTGGGTGACCGAGGACAGGCCGGTGATCCTGAACGAAGCGCCCAAGGAGCTGCTCATCCTGCCTTGAACGGACCGCGCAGCACTCTGACGGTCAAGGACCTCGTCCTGCGGCCGGGCGCGGCTCCGATCTCGGTCGGTCTGGAGCCGGGAGAGAGGATGGCCGTCGTCGGACCGGCGGGAAGCGGCAAGAGCGAGCTGCTGCGGCTCCTCGCGGGCGACGCGCCGGCGCCGCGTGGGTGCGTCTGGTGTTCCGGCGAAGCCGCTCTGGCAAAGCTGCCGAGGGTGCCCCCGCTGGCCACCGCCCAGAGCCTCGTCCAACGCGTGCGCGGACGCAAGCCGTCGCCTTCGATGCTCACCGAGGCGCTCACCGCGCTGGGCCTTTGGGAGCACCGAAAAACGCCGCTCACCCGCCTCAGCCCGTCCCAGCGGTGTTCGGCGGAGCTGCTGCCGTATCTGGCCGTTCCTCCGGAGGTCCTCCTGATCGACGGCCTGTTGGAGGAGCTCGACCCTTGGGCGACGAGGGCCACCCTCCAGCTTTTGGACCGCCTGTGCGTCAAGGGCATGGCGCTGGTGTGCGCCACCCGCAACCCCTCGTTCGCCCAGGGCTGGGACGCCGTTCTGGCCCTCCACCGGGGCGGCCGGGCGTTTCTGGGAACGATCCAGGAGCTGCTCCACCGGGTCCGTGAGGTGCGCGCGCTCGTCTCCAGCGACGCCCATCCCGCCGCCCGCGCGCTCCTCGAGCCGTTCCAGGTGCGGGTCGAGCAGAAGGATGGCTACACTTGGCTCATCGCGCCCGCCGGCCAGGAGACCGCCGCCAAGCTGCTGGTGGAGGGGTATTCAGACGTCGAGGCGGTGGCCGTCCGCAGCCCGACGGTCGCCGACGCCCTGTTCGACCTGATTCCCGAGCCGTGAAGGGGCCGATGCACGCGCGCGAGTTCCTTTCGCAACACCCGCTGGTTGTCGCACCGGTGCTTCTGGGATGGCGGCTCGCCAAGGACGGGTGCATCGTCGAGCTCACGGAGCTGGAGGCATACGCCGACACCGAAGACCCGGGCAGCCACGCGCACGCACGCCGCACTCCCCGGAACGCGCCGATGTTCGGCGAACCGGGTTGCGCCTACGTGTACTTCTGCTACGGCAACCACTGGATGCTCAACATCGTCGCCCATGAGCAAGGCCGGGCAGGAGCCGTTCTGGTGCGCGGCGCCCGCCCGATCGAGGGCCTCGCCAGGATGCGAGAGCGCCGGCCCGGCGC
>DPBN01000104.1 GCA_003516955.1 Armatimonadota bacterium
AGCGGCGTCGACGAGGTCGGCGTGCTGAAGGGCACCGACCGGGTCCTGGTGGCCATCGACCCGCGCTACTACCGGCCGACCGAGGTCGACACGCTTCTCGGCGACCCCACCAAGGCCAAAACCAAGCTCGGGTGGCAACCCCGCACCACCTTCCGCGAGCTCATCCGCGAGATGGTGCACAGCGACGTCGCCGAGGCCCAGCGCGACGCCATGGTCCGCCGAGAGGGATTCCGGCAGTACGAGAGCATCGAGGAGCTGTCCTCGTGAGGCCGTCGGACCGCATCTTCGTGGCCGGGCACCGCGGGCTGGTCGGCTCGGCGATCGTCCGCAAGCTTCAAGCGGAGGGGTATTCCAACCTCCTGCTCCGCACGCGCCAAGAGCTGGACCTCTCCGATCAGGCGGCGGTGTACCGGTTCCTGCAGACCGAGAAGCCGGACTGGGTGGTGCTCGCCGCGGCCAAGGTGGGCGGCATCAAGGCCAACAGCACCTACCCGGCGGACTTCATCGGCCTGAACCTCGTCATCGAGGCCAACGTGATCTGGGGCGCGCACCTGGCCGAAGTTCCGAACTTCCTGTTCCTGGGCAGCAGCTGCATCTATCCCCGCGAGGCCCCGCAGCCGATTCCGGAGAGCGCGCTGCTCACGGCGCCCCCGGAACCCACCAACGCGCCCTACGCGATCGCCAAGATCGCCGGCCTCTTCCTCTGCGACGCCATCCGCCGCCAGCATGGCCGCAACTACTTCACGGTGATGCCGCCCAACGTGTACGGGCCGAACGACAACTTCGACTTGGAGACCTCGCACGTGCTGCCCGCGCTGATCCGCCGGTTCCACGAGGCGCTGCCGGATCGGCCGGTGGTCTGCTGGGGCACGGGATCGCCCCGCCGCGAGTTCCTGCACAGCGACGACGTCGCCGACGGTCTGCTGTTCCTCATGCGCCAGCCGAGGGTCGAGGGCCACATCAACCTCGGCACCGGGAGCTCGGTGACCATCCGCGAGCTCGCCGAGACCGTTCAGCGCGTGGTCGGGCACCGCGGGCCCATTGACTGGGACTCCTCCAAGCCGGACGGCTTCCCGGAGAAGACGATGGACGTCTCGAGGCTGTTCGCGATGGGCTGGAGGCCGAGGATCCCTTTGGAGGACGGCATCCGGATGGCCTACGAGTGGTACCTCCGCGAGGGTCCCGGCCGACAGGCTTGACAGCGTCCTGTAATCTGGCCCCATGGCGGACCGCATCGCATGGGGCATCCTCGGCACCGGGCGAATCGCCCGAGCGTTCGCGCGCGGATTGAGGGCATCGCAGACCGGCGTCTTGGCGGCCGTCGGTTCGCGGAGCATGGAGAAGGCCCGCGCCTTCTGCGACGAGTTCGGCGGCTCGCCGCGCGCCTCCTACGACGACCTTCTGGCGGACGCGGGTGTGCAGGCGGTGTACATCGCCACGCCCCACCACACGCACGCCGGGCTGACGATCGCCGCGGCGCGCGCCGGCAAGGCGATCCTGTGCGAGAAGCCCTTCACCCTGAGCCTGAGGGAGGCCGAGGAGGCGCTGGAGGAGGTCCGCAGGGCGGGAGTGTTCTTCATGGAGGCGTTCATGTATCGCTGCCACCCGCAGATCGCCAAGCTGCGCGAGCTCCTCGCCGACGGGGCGATCGGCGCCCCCACGTACGCGCACTCGGAGTTCGGGTTCGACGCGCCGGACGATTGGGACGACTTCCGCGCCGACCCGGCGCTCGGAGGAGGCGCGCTGATGGACGTGGGGACGTATTGCGTGAGCTTCTCGCTGCTCGCCGCAGGGACCGGCTTCGAGCGGGCCGAATACAGGGTCCAAAGGCATCCGCGGGGATACGACGCGGTCGGTGCGGGCCTGCTGAGCTTCCCAAACGGGTTCGCCGCCACGTTCGGCACGGCCGTGCACCAGGAGTTGCGGAACGGCGCCGTGGTCTACGGCCGCAAGGGCCGCATCGAGCTGGATTCCCCGTGGGTTCCGGGTCCGGGGGCGACGCTGCGCCTGGTTCGGCAGGGCTCCACCGAGGAGTTCCGCCTGCACCCCGAGGGAGGCGATCTGTACGCCATGGAGGCCGACGCGGTCGCCGCCAGCCTGCCCCTGCGCGAGTGCGCCGCCATGCCGTGGCGCGACACGCTGGAGAACATGCGCGCCCTCGACGCCCTCCGCCGCTCTTCTGGCCTCGCGGTCCCCTAAGGCCCTCCAGACGCACTCTGTCCGGCGTGACATTCGTGCGCGCCATGGTGCAGGATGGCGAACGGAGAGTCCCATGACAGGCAAGACTCGGCTTCTCATCCTCGCGGCGGCGCTGGTCGTCGCAGCGCTCGCGCAGGGGCAAGGGACCATCGACGACTACGAGCGGTCCGCTCAGGTGCGCGCCAGAATCTCGGGCAAGGTCTTCAAGGAGCGGATCCGCCCGAACTGGCTGCCGGGTGGAGACCGCTTCTGGTACCGCAACGACCTCGCCGGAGGGCGCCGCGAGTTCGTCCTGGTCGATGCACCCAAGGGCCAGCGCAGACCCGCCTTCGACCACGCGCGCCTCGCCGAAGCCCTCGGCAAGGCCCTGGGGCGCGCGGTCGACCCCGAACGCCTGCCGATCGACGCGCTGGAGTTCGACCGGTCTGGGGCGAAGCTGGCTGTGGGGGACCGAGCGTTCGCTTGGGACGACGCCAAGAAGACGCTCCGCGAGCTCCGAGGGGCCGAAGTCCCCTTGCCCTCCCTCCCGAACCTCGGCGAGCCCCAGCCCTCGGGCACCGGAGGGGAGGAGACGGAGATTCTGTTCGTCAACCGCCTGCGGCACGCCGTCCGCATCTTCTGGATCGACGGCGATGGCAAGCGCCAGGCCTACGGCGAGATCCAGCCCGGTCAGAGCCGGGCGCAGCACACCTTCGAGAACCACGTTTGGCTCGCCACGGACTCCGACGGCAAGATCGTTGGCGTGTTCCGGGCCACGGCCAAGGCGGGCACGGCGGTGCTGGACGGCCGTCCGCCCGAGCGGCCCCGCAGACAGGGCCGGGCCCCCCGAGTCGATGGCGCCTCGCCGGACGGCAAGTGGGTCGCCTTCTTCCGCGACAGCAACCTGTGGATCCGCGAAGTTGCCAGCGGCAAGGAGACGCAGCTCAGCACCGACGGGGCGCCGGGCCACGCTTACCGCGACGAGTTCGCCTGGTCGCCCGACTCGAAGAAGATCGCGGTCTTCAAGGTGGAGGACGGAGACCGCAGAAAGGTCACGCTCGTCGAATCCAGCCCCAGGGACCAGCTCCAGCCGAAGGTGATCACCATCGACTACCCCAAGCCGGGCGACAAGGTCGACCAGCGAAGGCCCCACCTGTTCGAGGTCCCCTCGGGTCGCGAGATTCCCATCGCCACGGACCTCTTTCCGAACAGCTACGAGAACTGGGGGCTCCGGTGGCACCCCGACTCATCCCGCTTCACCTTCGTCTACAACGAGCGCGGCCACCAGACCCTGCGCGTCATCGC
>DPBN01000106.1 GCA_003516955.1 Armatimonadota bacterium
CCCGCCGCGAAGAACGCGTCCAGGTCCTGCCGGAGGCCGGCCAGTTGGCGCAGGGTTCCGAGGTCGGCGCTGACCACCGCGATGCGCTTGGCTGCCGGGCGGATGGCGTCCGCCACCGTTCGCGCCTCGGTGAACGCGACGCCCGTCGCCGACAGAGCCTTGCGGAGCTGCTCGTTCGGCCCAGCGTAGGCGACTACGGGCACCGCGGCCTTGCGGTACGAAGCCGCATGCAGCAGCAGGTTCGCCAGCAGCCGGTTGGCCGGAGCCTGGCCCAAGTTCGCCCCCACCTTCAGCTGGCACACCAGCATCAGGCTCTCGCCCACCGGAACCTCGAGAAGCGGGCTGTACCGAAGCCGCTCGTGGGCCTGCACCAACGATCGCGCACCCTGCGTCGGTTTGGCGTAGGCGCGTTCGAAGCTCCAACCATCCGCGGGCCATGCGGTCAAGTCGGAGTCTCGGAGGCCCTGGAGGACCGGATGCGTCGGGTTCTCCACAAAGGCGAAGGCGCCCCTCCGGTCGGTCGACTCCACCGGAACCGGAAGACCTTGGACCCTCAACGGATGGCTCTGCTCCAGCACGACGACGCGCACTCCCGACAGGGCGAGCGCCGCCAGATCCGGGCGCACGCTGGAGGCATCGTCCAACGCGTCGGGACCAACGAGAAGCACGCGCACGCCCGCCGGAACCTTCGGACCCTGGACAGGGACCGGCTCCAGGCCCCGCGCGCGGATCCATCCCAGGACCCTGCCCGACGGGTCCCAGACCGCCAACGTGCCCTTGGGAAACGCGGACCGAAGCTTCGGATCGAGCAGCGAGGACGGTGGGAACACGGAGAACGCCTTGCGGTCCTCGAACACCGTCTGCCCGCCGGCCTTCAGGCGCAGCAGCCACTGTCCCTCCGCTCGCTCCGCCGTCTTCGGGGCGGCCCACTCGACCTTCAGGGTCTCGAATGACCCCGGCGCCACCTTCAGCTCCCTCGACGTCCGCTCCAGCACCTTTCCGGCAAGGGAGAGCTCCGTCTCGAGCACCATGGGGTCGGGATGCCGCGAGTCGTTGAACACCCGCAGCGTCCTGGCGACCCTTTGGCCGGAGCCGAACGACCAGTCTTGCTCACGGCAGAACACGGCCCGCTCGGCGTTGGGAATGTACTTGCCGAACTGCGCCCCCTCGTCGCCGACCCAGAAGTGCCAGAACGCGAAGTGGTCTCCCCACCGGTAGCCCTCCGTGAGCATCCGCTGCACCAGAGCGACGCCCTTCTGCGACGCCGCCTTGCCACCGAAGGCCTCCTCGCCCTGGATCCAGGCATAGTCGGCGGGGTTGATCCCGGCCGCGAAGAAGTCCTCCCCGAGGTACCGCGGGCGCTTCTGGTCCCACTGCCAGCGTCCGCGGCCGCCTCCCGTTGGAAACGCCCCGTAGGCGAGCGCGGGGTACTGGCTCGGATTGTTCGTGTACACGTAGTGGTCCCCGTGGACCGGGAAGGAGTTGTCCTTGGCCGCGCCGCCTCCGTCCACCATCCAGAGTCTGGTCGGATCAGCGCGCCGAACGGCCTCGCCGACGCGGAGAACCTCCCGCTCGAACTCGTCCATCAGCCCGCCGTACAGGTTGATGCAGTTGATGTAGAGCCACTCGTTCTCGAGCGACCAGACGTGGATCGAGGCGTGGTTGCGCTCCGCTCGCACCTGGCCGACCATCTGGTCCAGCCAGTTGCGCATCAGCTCCATCTTGATCTCCGAGCCGTACTGCTTCCGCAGGTCGGGGTCGTTCTCCACCGCCATGTAGCCGATGACCTCGCCGTCGAGGATGCCGCTGCGCCGAACCACGACGCCGTTGCGGTCGAACCAGCGCAGAGCCTCCTCGATCGGCATCCCCTTCCACCGGTACCCGCCGTTCTGGGCGATCCCTGCCAGGCGCATGAACCTCTGCCCCGACTTGCGGTAGTTCGCCAGCCACTGCTCGGGGGTGTCCCCTTGGGTGAGCTCCGCCCACCCTCTCCACCGCACGCCGTTGAGGTACCAGTGGGTGCCCTTCACGGTCCATTCCCGGAAGCCGAATTCGGTGTCCACCCGATCCACCGGCTGGCCGTTCTGCAGCACCGTCGTGCGCAGCACGACCATCTGCGGGTCGTCGGGCCACCAGAGCCGGGGCTTCTCCCATCGCCCGGCCACGACGGCCCGCCCGCTCTCGTCCGTGGACGCGACGCCCAGCGCGGCGAGGATCTGGCCGGAGTTCGGATCCAGCACGTCGCAACGCACTTGCGCCGGGCCGCCACGGACGGTCACCTCCGCCTCGACAGCGCCCTCCGACACCTTGGGCTGGACGAACACGTCCTCGGCGTAGGCCGAGCCGGACAGCGTGAGCAGCGGCGTCTCCAGGATGCCGGAATAGAACGAGTTCCAAATCGGGTAGGCGAGGTCTTGGAAGCCCCCCTTCGCCACGTCGAGCGGAAGGTTGAACCTCCTCCGCAGCTTCATCGGGTCCTTCGGGTTGGCGGAGTAGCCGTACCACGCGTCGCGGATGCCGACGAGCAGCTCGTTGACCCCCGGTCGCGCGGCCTTCGACACGTCCACCTGGAACGGCACGAACGGGTCCCTCGAGAACCCGCACAGCTGGCCGTTCACTACGACCGTGGTATTCAGGTTGTTCAGCGGGAAGCGCAGCACCACAGAGCCTCCCGAGAAGCCCTCCGGCAACCGGAACCGCGTCCTGTACCAAAGACGGTGGGCGAACATCAGGTCGGGACGAGAGACGTTCCGGTCGCTCGGAACGGGGATTGCGGACCAGAACGCGTCTTGGGGCAGTTCCCGCATCGGTTCGGCCACGGGGCCCGGGAGCTGCTCGTCCGCGCGGGCGACCTCCCAGAGTCCCTCGAGCTTGGCGACGGATCGCTCGCCCGGCCGGGGCGCGGCGACCTCGAACACGGTCTGCGCGGCCTTCCGGTCCTCGTCGCTCGGTGCTGCCTCGCCCGGCTTCCAAGGACCGTTCGGCCGGAACGGACCGGGGGTGACCACCAGCGCGTCCAGCGCGAAGAGCAGACCCTGGTTCTCGCCGCGCTCGTTCTTCCGGTGCTGCACCTCGAACTCGATCCGGTGTCGCCCCGCGCCCAGCTCGGCCTCGCCCAGCTTGAGCCACGCGACCTCCACCCAGCGATCGATCGGCATCAGGTCGGTGGTCAGCACCTCGGGCGAGACCTCGTTCCACGGTCCTCCGTCCAGCCTCCATCGGAACGGCGAGCGGACGAACTCGTAGCCGATCCGCGCCCACACCTCGTTGCCCCCCGCCGCGGGGGCGTCGAACTCGTAGCGCACCGTCGCCGGCGCGGCGTTGCGATCGTCGGTCGAGATCTGCGCCCACTGGCGGCCAGAAAGCACGTCGCGATTGCCCCACCCGGCGACCAGGGGCTTCACGGAGGCCTCGGCGAAGGCCTCTCCCTCGACCCAGGCCGCGGGGGGCGACTGCAGCATCAGGGCCGACCCGGCGAGGGCGACCGGCAGAAGGCACGGCAGGAACCTGGGCGGAAGAAGCCTCATGCCGGCAGTATACGCGTTCACACGGCCGCATGGGTCACCGTTTGGCACCGCCTCTGGGTAAGTTGGAGCTGTGCAAAGCAAGCCCAGCGCCCGCGACCGCCAGATTCTGCGCGACTTGGCCGGTCGGCTCGCCGAGATCGCCGCGCTTCCGATCCAAGAGGAGAAGCGCCGACTCTGGAGGAAGCTCAACGCCGTCCAGATGGAGCGGCCGATGGTCATGATCGACCAGGTCTGTTGGAACGAGCTCCAACAGACCGGCGAGCTGGACCTGCTCTGCGAGGACCCCGAGGCGCGGGGCTACGAGCTCGGTCTGCGCCGAATCCTCTACCAGTGGAACCACTTCCCCGTGGACCGGGTGGTGGAGCCGTACCTCGACGTGCCCATGGCCATCCACAACACCGGGTTCGGCATCCACGTGCGGGAGGAGACCGCGTCCATCGACCCGACCAGCGACGTGCTGGGCCACATCTACAAGTGCCAGTTCGAGACCGACGAGGACCTGGAGAAGATCCAGACGCCGAAGGTGTGGCACGACGAGGCCGAGACGCAGCGCCGGCTGGAGTGGGCGCACGAGGTGTTCGACGGCACCCTGGAGGTTCGGCCGCAGGGCTGCGATCCGTACCTGTCGCTCTGGGATCCGATCAGCACCTGGGTCGGGGTCGAGAACACGCTGCTCTATCTGGTCGACCGACCGGACTACATGCATCGCCTCGTCGGTCGCATGACCGAGGGCTACCTCTCGATGCTCGACCAACTGGAGGGTCAGGGCCTTCTCTGCCAGCCCCAGCCGATCATCCACTGCACCGGCGCCTACACCGACGAGCTGCCCAAGGAGGGCTACGACCCGGCTCGGCCGAGGTGCAAGGACATCTGGATGTTCGGGCTGGCGCAGGTCTTCAGCTCGGTGTCGCCGCAGATGTTCGACGAGTTCGAAGTTGCCTACGCGTCCAGGATCTGCGAGCGGTTCGGGTTGGTGTACTACGGCTGCTGCGATCCCCTGGACGGGAAGATGGAGCAGGTCCGCAAGATCCCCAACGTCCGCAAGGTGTCCATGTCCCCATGGGTCGACCAAGAGCGCGGTGCTGAGGAGATCGGGCGGGACTTCGTGTTCTCGCGCAAGCCGAGCCCGGCTCTGCTCGCCGTGGACTCGTTCGACCCGGAGGCGGTCAGGCGGGACCTGAAGGCCACCCTGGACGTCTGCCGTCGGCACGGGTGCTCCGTGGAGCTGATCCTGAAGGACATCTCCACCATCCGCTACGAGCCGCGGCGTCTGGACGAATGGGCGCGGGTCGCCATGGAGCTGGTCCAGGCCTGAGCCCCTTTCCTACGGCCTCGCGCGCACAACCCCGCATTTCTGCGGGGTTTTCTGTTGCTCGGTCCTGGGTCCTCGCAGATTTCCACCGCAGACCTGCCTAATCTGTCGTATAGTGTGTCTAGACACATCCGAGTTGTGACTGATCAAATTCGGATGCATCTAGACAAGCCGTGAACGTCCAGAAGCTCACCCAGAAGGGCGGCCCGAAGCCGGTCCACGTGCAGATCCGGGATGTGATCCTCGATCAGATTCGATCCGGCGTGCTGCGGCCGGGGGACCGCTTGCCCAGCGAGGTGGAGATCGCCGATCGCTTCGGCGTGAGCCGCATGACGGCCAACAAGTCGATCCTCGCGCTCGTGCAGGACGGCTGGCTCGTCCGCGAGAAGGGCCGGGGCACCTTCGTCGCCAGCAGCCCGGGCATCGTCGAGGGTCAGGTCTGCCGCGTCGTGGTGCCGGTCGACTCCATCGGCGCCATCGGCGACGTGTACTTCGGCACGCTGTACTGGACGCTCCAAGAGAGGCTCCAGGAGAAGTCGGTGCGGATCGACCTTCGGCCTTTCCACAGCGCGCCGCTCGGAGAATCCGGCGAAGCCCCCCCGGCTGGCTACATCGTGATCGACCCGCCGGAGTCTTCGCTGCCGCTGTTCGCCGACCTGAGGCTCGGCGGACGCCCGGTCGTGCTGCTCGGGTGCTCTTGGAACTACCCCGGTCTGTCCTTCGTAGACAGCGACAACCTGTTGGGCGGTCTGATGGCGGCCAACCATCTCGCCGACCTCGGCCACCGAGAGCTGATGTTCCTTGGCGGATGCCCCTCCGACTCGAACACCCGGGAGCGTCTCCGCGGCTTCCGCATCGCGCTTCGAGCGCGCGGCATCGACCTGCCCGAACGCCGGGTAGTCATCATGGACGAGGCCTGGGGCATCGACCCTGGAACCGAGGCTCTGCTGGAGTCGGTCCTGCTGGGTCCAGGGAGGCCGACGGCCGTGTTCGCCGCCGGCCCGAAGATCGCCTTCGCGCTGCTGGGCATCGTTCACCGCCTCGGCCTGAGGTGCCCCGAGGATATCTCGATCGTCGCCTACGACGATCCCGACTTCATCCGGCTGGCCTACCCGCCCATGACCACGGTCAGGCAGCCGCTCAACCAGATGGCCTTCCTGGCCGCCGACATCCTCCTGGAGGCGCTCCGCCTCGGCTCGACCGACAGCCGCCGCCACATCCTCGAACCGGAATTCGTTCTGCGGGGCACGACGACCGTGGCCCCAAGTTCATAGGAGAAAAGACGAAACCATGAAACGAGCGTTCACCCTCATCGAGCTCCTCGTCGTGATCGCGATCATCGCGATCCTCACCGCCATCCTGTTCCCGGTCTTCGCCCAAGCCAAGCTCTCGGCCAAGCGAACCCAGGACCTGTCCAACGTCAAGCAGCTCGCCCTTGGCGCCCTGATGTACGCCTCGGACAACGACGACACGCTGCTGTCGTTCCCGTAC
>DPBN01000352.1 GCA_003516955.1 Armatimonadota bacterium
AAGCCAAGCAGCGCGACGGAGCCGATGGCCAGCAGCCACCAGCGTCGAAACTCAAGCGGCGATACGACTCTCATAGAAATAGCGCGCCAGGACCCGGTCCCGGCCCCCCATCACCAGCACGGACAGCATCCCGGCCAGAAAACCCCCGACGTGCGCCCAGTTCGCAACGCCCTGGCTCGGGAACAGCACGTCCTTCAGGAAGAACAGCCCCAGCAGAACGAACGCCTGGAACTCCAGCTCCCAGAAGTACACCACGACCCGGATGCGGTTCGTGGGGAACAGCAGCAGGTACATCCCCAGCACCCCGCTGATGGCCCCCGAGGCGCCGACGATGGGCACCGAGGAGAACGGAGCGACGAGCACCTGGGCGACGAGAGCGACGAAGCCCCATGCGAAGTAGTACAGCCCGAAGCGCCAGGGCCCAATGGCCTGCTCGATGGTTCGGCCGAACACCACGAGGTAGAGCATGTTGCCGACCAGGTGCCACAGATTGGCGTGCAGGAACTGCGCCGTGAACAGCGTCGCCAGCGGCGCCTTCTCGGTTCCTCGGAGCGCGTCGATCAGCTCGTTGGGGCGGCACCCGAGGTCGGAGAACAGCGTCGGAGGACCGAATAGCGAACCCCCGCGGTCCCACAGGTAGATCGCGACGTTCAGGAACACGAGCGTCCAGACCACCGTGGACGGACGTCGAAGCACCTGGTCGTCGCCGATCGGGATCATGCACCGCCATTCTACCGACTGAGGTTCTGGCATAATCCGCGACGGGTGGCACCGAGAGCTCTCTGCGGTCTGATGCTCATTCTCCTCGCCGCTGCGGTGTGTGGGGCGGCTTCGGCTCAAGAGGCCCCTTCACCGATCGACGCCCCTCTGCCGCCGGTCGCGTTCCCGCAGTGGAGACGGGTCGAGTCGCTCACGGGCCCCGCCGAGTATCGGGCGTCTTTCCCCAGCGCCTTCGTTTCCGGCGTGCCGAACAACGACACCGTCCACCTCTCCGTGTTCTTGCCCGAGGATAGACCGGGCCCGTATCCCGCGGTGGTCGTGCTGCACTACCTCGGGGCCGACGACCTCCGGCCCACCAGGCTCCTGGCGGAGGAGCTGAACGGGCGTGGGATCGCCGCGGTTCTCCTGACCCTCCCCTACCACATCCAGCGAACCCCGCCCGGCGCGCGGTCCGGCGAGATGGCGCTCTCGGACGAACCGGCCAGAATCCGCGACGTGGTGGTGCAGTCCGTTCTGGACGTGCGCCGCACGCTGGACTTCCTCTCGACCCGGCCCGAGATCGCCCGATCGAGCCTGGGAATCACGGGCATCAGCCTGGGCGCAGTCATCGCGTCGCTCGCGTACTCGGTGGACCCGCGGCTCCAGCGCGCGGCCATCGTGCTGGGCGGCGGCGACCTCGCGCACATCCTCTGGCACAGCTCGCTGACCGGCCCAACCCGCGAGGCCATGAGGAGGCGCGGCCTGGACCTCGAGGCGCTGCGCCGGGAGCTGGCGGTCGTCGAGCCGCTGAGCCGGGTGGCCTCGCGGACCGATGGCAGAGCGTTCCTGGTCGGTGCGCGCTTCGACACGGTCATCCCGGCGGAGGACGTGCGCAAGCTCGCCGAGGCCCTCCCCAACGCGACGACGCTGTGGCTCGACACGGGTCACTACGGCGGCGTGTTCGTCCAGCGGCGCGTCGCCCGCGCGGTGGCCTCGTTCTTCGGCGAGGAGTTCGCCGGACGCACGTTCGTCGCCCCCACCCGCTTCTACGCTCCGACGGTGCGCCTCGGCCTGCTCGGAGACTCCGCCGACGGCTTCCAGGTGGGTGCGGGCCTGGACCTGTTCCGCATCGGATCGGCACGGGGTTGGATCGGGGCCGCCCTGGCCACGCCGAACGGCGCCAAGGCGTTCCTGGGATACCAGGCCGGCCCCTCCCTGGGCGCGGGCCTCACCCTGGGGTCGGAGGGACCCTCCGCGGCCTTCTTCTGGAGCGTCGTGCTGTGAGCAGTCCCGCCGATCCGAGCATCGAGAACCTGGTGGAGACGTACGCGGCGCTCGCCCTGGCCCTCGACGGAACGGAGGTTCGGCGGTGGGAGACGGGCATCGCCGCGCGCAACCCGGCGGACCTGCCCTCGACGAGCTTCGTCGTCTCGTGGGCCGACTCCCCCTCGTGGTACGAGGATGCCGTGTCGCGCTTCGAGCGCTGGACGCCCAAGATCGTGTACCGCGTCGGTGAGATCGGGCGGGCGACGGACGAGCTGTGGCACGCGCAGACGCTGTCGCTGCTGGAGTCCCGCCTCTTGGACCCGGAGGAGCCGTTCACCCTCGTGCCCGAGGAGACGCCCCAGGACCGCGCGGAGGTCGCGGCGTTCATGGCCGGAATCTTCTTCGAGGGCCAGCAGCCCGAGCGCCGCCGAGCGATCGAACAGGCGACGGCGCGAGCCCTGCGCTGCCGGCTGTACTCGGTGCTCGAAGGGGGGAGACGCGTCGCGGCCGTCATGCTGCACCGCACCCCGGGCGCGCTGGGCCTCTACAACCTCTGTGTGGTGCCGTGGATGCGGGGACGCGGCCTCGGTGCGTCGATCGTGCGCCAGGTTCAGACCGACGCCTCCCTTGCCGGCGTGCCGGTGGTCCTGCAGTGCCGCGCCGAGCTGGTGCCCTGGTACCGCCGGCTCGGCTTCCGGACGGTGGCCGAACTCGCGGTGCTCGTTCCCCCGGCGGCCTGAAGGGCGGCGGTCCCCCGGCCGGGCGGAATCCGGTGTATCATCTCTTCGGTGCCGAAGTGCGGCGTCGTTGGGCTTTCTCGCTGATCGAGCTGTTGGTGGTCGTGGCCTTGGTGGCTATGCTCTCCGCGTTGCTCCTGCCTGTCTTCGCCAGCGTGAAGGCTTCCTCGCAGCGGGCCGCCTGCGCCTCCAGGTTCCACCAGGCTCAGCTGGCGGCGATGATGTACGTGGGAGATTGGGACGACACGTTCCCCTTGGTGTCCTACGTTCCCGGAGCGTCCGGCGGCACGGAGGCCGACCGCACCTGGGTGCAGTGCCTCTTTCCCTACGGCTTCGCAGTGCCGCAATGGCGATGCCCGTCCGCTCCCCCGTCGTCCGGCGACGCCAGCCCGTCCTTCGACCCCGACCTGTCGCTGGGCGACGTCTCCGCCCGGTACTACGCGGAGAGCTTCCGGGCGCACATCGGCCTGAACTACCTCTATCTCTCGCCCGTGGTCGCCCTTGGGGAGGCGTGGGTGCCCCAGCCCAGAAGCCTCTCGATGGTCGCGTCCCCCTCCTCGATGCTGCTCTTCGTCGACTCCGCCTCGCCGGACCAGCGGCCCCCGACGTCGGGAAGCTGGGTTGTGGTTCCTCCCTGCCGCTACGCGGTGCGCAGGACACAGGTGCTGGACACCTTCCTGCTGGGCGGACGGCCGGTCTTCACGCCCGTCGCCGGGTGGCTGCCCAAGGAGACTTCCTCCGGCCCGTGGTACGGCGGCGCCTCGCCTTGGCACGCCGGACGCGCGATGACCGTCGCGGTCGATGGCAGCGCCCGCGCGAGAACCATGGCCGAGCTCGCCAGCGGGTGCGACGTGCGACCCAACTGGAGCGGCTTCGTTCGGCGGGACGGCCTGTATCCCTGGGATCTGGAGTAGGCGAACCGCCGCGCCGGCAGGAAACCGCGCGCCCCGCGTCGAACAGGAAAAGGCTATGCGCGCACGGTTGGCGGCCTTTCTGCTTCTCCTAGCCGGAGCCTCGTTCTGCGGAGCCGCGGAGGACAAGCCGAAGACCCCGGACGAGATTCAGGGCGAGCGCGTCGCGCAGGCGTATCGCGAGCTCGCCGCCTCCGTGGATCTGGACCAGATCGAGCGCACCTTCCGGGACGTGGCCGCCTTCGGCCCGAGGCTCGCCGGCAGCAAGGGAGAAGCCGACACCCTGGCCTACGCGGAGAGGCGCTTCCGGGAGCTCGGCCTGCGAGGCATCCGCCGGCAGACGTTCCGCGTGACGGTGCCCGACCCCGACGCCGTGGGCCAGCTCTCCGCCTCCGACGGCGGGTGGAAGGTGCCGGTGTTCCCGATGTGGCCCAACCTGGTCCGCACGTCCACCTGCGACGTCCAAGGCAGGGTCGTGTATGGCGGCGACGGCTCGCTCGAGTTCCTCAGCGGGCGCGAGGTGAAGGGCTCGATCGTTCTGATGGAGTTCAACTCCGCGGGACGGTGGCGCAACGCCGCCAAGCTCGGCGCCAAGGCCGTGGTGTTCCTCTCCCCCCGCCAGACGCTGCGGATGGAGGCCGAGCAGCGATTCAGCAGCGTTCCGCTGAACGTTCCCCGCTTCTACCTGGAGACGCGGCTCGCGGGGCCGGTGCTGGAGGCCGCCATGGCCGGCCGCACGGCTCGGCTCGTGTGCGACCAGAAGTGGGTGGTGCGCGAATCCGCCAACGTGATCGGCGAACTGCCCGGCACCGACCGTTCCTTGGCCGGCGAGGCGATCGAGCTGTTCGTCCCGGTCGACTCCATGTGCGTGGTCCCGAAGCTGGCCTACGGCGCCGAGGGGATCGGCAACCTCGCCGCCGCGCTGGAGGTGGTTCGCATCTACCGCCAGCGGGAGCATCGCCGACCGTTGCGCGTGATCGCGTCCGGCGCCCACGCTCTGGCCCTGCAGGGCGCCCGGGAGTACGTGGACGACTGGATCCGCAACGACCGCCCGGCGACGCTCCTCACCGTGACGCTGGACCTCGCCAGCGGCAACCGGGCCCTCGGCGTTTTCGGTCGCGGGTTCTTCGTGGACTACCGGTGGGAGGTCCATAGCGCCGTGGCCAGCCTCGCCCGAATCCTCCGCAAGCACGCGGAGCGCATGGCCCCCATCCTCGGCGCCCCGGACCCGCGCAACACCATCAGCGACACGATCAACCAGCAGGACAACCGCTGGTGGAGCAACAACATCCCCACCCGGTTCGCGTTCGACTGCGAGATGTTCCTGATGGCCTCCGCGAACGCCGTCACGATCGCCACGATCGACGAGAGCCGCCCTCTGGTGGACACGCCGCTGGACACGCTGGACCGCGTCAACCGCCTCAACATCCTCCGACAAACGCAGACGCTGGCCTGCGCCTTCCTCCACCTGCTCAACGACACCTCGGTGAAGGGCGCGACCACCGACTTCCGACTGGATCTGGAGCCCGCGAAGCCCAAGCGCATGACGCTCACCGGCGGGTTCGCGGTGGTCGAGGGGCGCGTCGTCCGCTACGACCCCCTCAAGAGCTTCGTTCCCGACGTGCCCGTCGCGGGCTCCTTGGCCGTGAACCTCAACGCGAACAAGACGATGATGGGCGTGCGCGGCGACATGGTCACGATGACCGAGGGGGAGCAGGCCCGGTTCCGGTTCGTTGGAGTGGCGCCCACCACCTGCTACTACCAGGGATGGGGCTCGAACTGGGTGAGACCCACGAGGCTCGCCGCCTTCCACATCGCGCCGAACGGCGAGATCGACCAGGCCCCGGCCGACGGCCTGCGCGGGAGCATGGACTACCCGCGCAAGTTCGAGCTGAAGACCGGCTTCAAGTCCACGCCGATCGTTGTCTTCCCGTGCGTGGCCACCAATTTCTACGATTTGGTGGATCCCCAGGACCTCAAGGCGCTGACCGACTTCCAGGTCCTGGACGCGGCCACCGACGCCCCGCCCGAGAACTTCGGCTTCTTCCGCGACGACAAGGACATGCGGATCAACACGGAGTCCGAGGAGACCGCGGTGATGTTCACCATGCCCCGCCAGCGGTTCAAGCTGCTGATGGGCACGGGCCTCGGCGAGGTGCGCCTGATCCTGACGAACGCGGACGCCCGGCACCCCGCGGGCAAGGGATACCTCGCCTTCGGCGCTTCCACCATCGGAGCGACCGGACGCGACGCCATCGCCGTCGGAGGCGTGTTCCCCTTCGTCGCCCTGCAGACGGCCCGCGACATCCTGGCGATCAACCAAGACCGACTCGACAAGTTCTCCAAGTACCGAATCGTCAGCAAGGGCGTGGAGGACATCCAAGCGACGGCGC
>DPBN01000218.1 GCA_003516955.1 Armatimonadota bacterium
CCCACGAGCCGTAGGAGTGGTTCGAGAGGACCAGCCCGTTGGCGGCCTCGTTCGCCATCTCCATCGTGTCGAGGTTCCAGTCGTACGAGCGCAGGGTGGCCTCGAACGACATGCCCTTGGCCTGGGGAACCACGCCGGCGGCGATCATGGTTCCCGCGACGTGCGTCGAGTGATCCACCGCCGCCGAGTTGTCCGGCGAGACCGCCCGCCCGCCGAACTCCTGGTGCGTCAGCCGCGCGGAGCCACCGTCCCACTCGCCGAGCACCACGCCGACGCCGGACAGGTTCAGCCCCAAGTCTCCACCGGGCCAGACGCGGTTCGTGGAGACGGTCTTGGCCGCATCGAGGTTCAGCGTCCGGTAATAGATCGGGGTGTCGCCGAGGAAGCGCATGAGCTCCGACACCTGGCCCGTGTTCGGATCCGTGGACTTCAACGGCAACCCGATCTGCTTGGCCCGCCTGGCCGCATCCTGCTTCTGAGCCTTGGCCCGCTTGCCGAACTGCTCGGCGAGCCGGAGCAACTCCCGGACGTTGGTGGCTGTCTGGCTGTACGCCGATCCAGGCACCATGGCGAGGAGGGCGGCGAGAGCCAGCCCCCAGCCGTATCTGAACTTCCGAATGTCCATCGATTTCACCAGCCGTCGCATCTCGCATCGGAGACCGGCCTCGCCCCATATGCAGGAGCTAGCCCGGCGGGCCGACACGGTTCGATCCAAGGCCATTATAACTCTTGCGCGGCACCGATACGGCAAGGGGGAGCGGCCTTTCGCCTCTCGGTTCGGTAGAATGTCGGACGTCCGGCGGTCTCCGCGCCGCCGTCGGGCAACGGAGCCCGCGCCATGAAGAAGAACCAGCTGCTTCTGCTCGGCGACGAAGCCGTCGCCTACGGTGCCTTCCACGCCGGCATCGGCGGGGCGTTCTCCTACCCCGGCACACCGGCGACTGAGATTCTCGAGACTGTCCAGGCCATCGTGCGGGAGGCCGGAGCCGACGTGTGGTGCCGCTGGTCGGCCAACGAGAAGGCGGCCTACGAGGAGGCCCTCGGCATGTCCTATGCGGGAAGGCGGGCCCTCGTGTCCATGAAGCACGTCGGGCTGAACGTGGCGGCGGATCCGTTCGTCAACTCCGCCCTGACGGGCGTGAACGGCGGCTTGGTCCTGGCGTGCGGCGACGACCCCGGCATGCACTCCAGCCAGAACGAGCAGGACAGCCGATTCTACGCGGACTTCGCCAAGGTTCCCTGCCTCGAGCCGGCGAGCCAGCAGGAGGCCTACGACCTCACACTCCATGCGTTCGAGCTCTCCGAGAAGCTGGGCCTGCCGGTGCTGGTGCGCCTCACCACGAGGTTGGCCCACACGCGCGCCGGCGTCTCCCTCCGGTTCGATCCTGGATCGCGCGAGACGCCACCGCCGAAGCCCCTGCCGGACCCCAGCGACTGGACGCTGATTCCGGCGAACGCCAAGCGCCGCTTCCGGAGGCTCCTCTCGCTGCAGCCGGCACTGCTCGAATGGTCGGAGAAGCTGCCCCTCAACGAGCTTCGGCTGGCTGGGCCGAGGGGAATCCTCGCTTGCGGCTTGGGCTGGAACCTTGTGGCCGAGCTGTTGCCTGACCATCCCGAGTGGTCCTACTGCCGCATCGTGAGCTACCCCGTGCCGGTGGACAAGGTGAGACGGCTCGCGGACCATTGCGACGACGTGTTGGTTCTCGAAGAGGGATACCCCTTGGTCGAGCGACAGCTGCACGGGTTGCTCGGCCCCCACGGAATCGCGGTTCGCGGGCGGCTCAGCGGCGACCTGCCGGAGGACGGCGAACTGATTCCGGAGGCCGTGCGGGCCGCGCTCGGGCTGCCGGTACCCAAGGTCCGACCGGTTGGCGAGGCGGTTGTTCCCCGGCCGCCTCTCCTTTGCAAGGGTTGCCCCCACGCGGACACGTTCCGGGCCATCGCGGAGGCCACAGCGCCCTACGAGAACCCGGGGATGTTCAGCGACATCGGCTGCTACACGCTCGGGGCCTTCCCGCCCTACCGGGCCGTCAAGTCGTGCGTCGACATGGGCGCCTCGATCGCGATGGCGCACGGCGCCTCCCGAGGCGGCTTGCGGCCGGTGCTCTGCACGATCGGCGACTCGACGTTCGCGCACTCCGGCATCCCGCCACTCCTGGACGCCCTGCGCAGCCAGGCGGACATCACGGTGGTGATCCTGGACAACGGGACCGTCGCGATGACCGGGGCGCAGGGCACGATGCTCTCCGGCGAGCCGTTGTTGCAGCTTCTGCGCGGTCTAGGGGCACAGGACGTCGCGGTGATCGAGCCCCTGCCGAAGAACCACTCCAAGAACGTGGAGACGATCCGGAGGGCGCTAGAGAGCCCCGGTGTCTCGATCGTCGTTGCCCAGAGGCCGTGCATCCATGCCAAAGAGCAGCCTTGCGGAGCCTGCTCCGGAACGGCATCGCCCCAGAGGGAGGTGCGACCATGACCCAGATCGTGTTGGCCGGCGTCGGCGGCCAAGGAATCCTGACGATCGCGAAGCTTCTCTCCTCGGCCGCGGCGAAGTCGGGCCTGCACGTGAAGCAGGCCGAGGTCCATGGAATGTCGCAGCGTGGCGGCGCCGTCCACGCCAACGTCCGGCTCGCCAACAAGCCCCTCCATACCGAGCGCATCCTCGCTGGGACGGCCGACATCGTTCTGGCAACCGAGCCGCTCGAGGCCGTGCGGCAGCTTCCGTTTCTGAGGGAAGGCGGCGTGGTGATCTCGGGAACCGGCCCGGTGACCAACTGTCCCGACTACCCTCCGGTTGAGAAGCTCTTGGACACGCTCGCAGCCTGCGAGGATCACGTTCTGCTCGATCTGGAGAAGCTGGCGAGGGCGGCCGGATCCGTGCGCGCGGGCAACATGGTGGCACTCGGGGCGGCGTCATGGTTCTTGCCCATCCCGGCGGCGGAGCTCGTGGAGGAGATCGTCGGGGCTTTCCAACCCAAGGGCGAGGCGGCCGTCGTCACGAACGTCCGAGCGTTCCGGTTCGGTCGGAACGCCGCCGCGGCCTACCGCGACGCGATTCGGCGAGGGCTGGACCGCAGGGCGGTTCTCCAGTGGATCGACACGATCGACCCCGCTCTGCTCGCCGACGACGAGCCAGCCGCCGACCTCGTGCCCGCGGAGCTGGCCCTCGATCCAAACGTCCTCAGCGGCGCGGAGGTCCACGCCTTCGAGCAGGCGCTCATCGAAGCGCACCGGCAGGGCCGACGCCGGCTTCTGGAGCA
>DPBN01000018.1 GCA_003516955.1 Armatimonadota bacterium
CCCGCATCGTTTGCGGGTGTTCTGCGGACGGCCCAGCGGTGTAGGATGGTCCCATGGGCCTACGCGATGCGGCCGTGGCGCTGGAGCGCGCCGTCTGGACTTGGGCGGGGTATGTCGTACCGCGGTGGGAGCCGCGGCCGGGCGGGGGCTACGACCGCCGCCTGCTGCAGGCCCTCAGCCGGCGCTGGCAGGGCAGGGAGCTCGATCTGGATTCGCCCGCCTCGCTCGTGGACAGATGCAGCTGGCTGAAGCTCCACCACCACAGCGAGCTCATCCGGCTCTGCTCCGACAAGCTTCGCGTTCGGGACTACGTGGCCTTCAAGGGGCTGGGCGGGCTCCTCGTACCGTTGGTGGGCGTCTACCGTTCCGTCAGGGAGATCGACTGGGACGCCCTGCCGCCGAAGTTCGTGGTCAAGCCGAACCACAGCAGCCAGATGGTGCTCTTCTGTCGGGACGCCGCCGTCTTCGACCGCCGACGGGCGGAGGCCCGACTTCGAAGGTGGCTCCGGCGGAACCGGTCGCTGCTGTACGCCGAGACCAACTACCGCGGGATCCCCCGCCGGATCCTGGTCGAGCCGCTCCTGGGGGAGGAGATGCCCTTGGTGGAGCACAAGGTCCACTGCTCCTGCGGCGAGCCGTTCCGCATCGCCACGATCCTCGACCGCACGGACGGCAGGCTGACGCTCTCCCGCAACGATCTGCAGTGGAACCGTCTGCCGAAGCCGGGCGTCAACCCCAACACGGTGGAGGTGTCGGTTCCCAGACCGACCTACCTCGACGACCTCGTGGAGCTCGGCCGGAGTCTCTCTGAGGACTTCCTTCGCTGCCGGGTGGATCTCGTGCACGCGGACGGTCGGCTCTGGTTCAACGAGCTCACCTTCTTCAGCGAAGGGGGCCACCTTCCCCGGGCCACCCCGGAGTTCGACCGCCTCGAGGCATCGACCATCGATCTCTCGACGCACGGGCAGTACCTGCGGCGGCACGCGGCGGTAACGGCGGATCTGGAGCGCTGGCTCTCCGAGCGACCCGAGCGCGCGGAGGGCGCTGCGCCGGAAACCCGGGAAGAAGCGTTCGCCCGTCTGCCGACGGCGCCGTAGCCGAGGCGCGGCGGCGGGGCCATAATGGGCCATGTCCTTCGAGGAGGCGCGCTATCTCGACCCGGCGACGGTCCGTGCCTGGTTCCCGGAGGGTTCGGCGCGGCTCCGCGTGGAGGTGAAGGACGAGTTCTGCCTGCCACGGGCCGTGGCCAAGCTCGCGTTCCCGCTCAGCCATCCCGACTCGCACATCGTTCTGATGGACGTGGAGAACAAGGAGTACGGGATCCTGCCCTCGCTGGAGGGGATGGACCCCGAGTCGCGGGCGGCGCTGCAGAAGGAGCTGGATCGGCGGTACTTCACCCCCAAGATCCTCGCCATCCGAGAACTGAAGCAGGACGGGGGGATGTGGCGGTTCCGCGTGGTCACGCAGCGGGGGCCGAGCGAGTTCTGGGTGAGGCACTGGCGCGACAACTCCGCCGAGATTCAGCCCGGCCGCTGGCAGATTCAGACCGTGGACGGCCAGAGGTACGAGATTCCCGCCCTCGATGCGCTCGATCCCAAGAGCCTCCGCCTTCTGGAACAGCTTCTGTGAGGGTCTGGCCTCGCTGGCCTATCCTCCCAAGTGCACCCTGTGCGGCGTCGCGGGCCTGCCGGCGATTTGCGAGGAGTGCCGCACCGGGTTTCCTGCCGCCGATCGCCTCGAGGATCTTGGGGAGGGTCTGTTGGTCTGGGCGGCCTTCCGCTACGACGGCCGCGCTGCCCAATCCGTGAAAAGGCTGAAGTACGAGCGGGCCACCGCGCTCGGCAGGCCGATGGCGGAGCTGCTGGTGGCCTCGTGGAGACAGTCCGGGCTGGCCGAGCCCGACGCGGTGGTTCCCGTGCCGATCCACTTCCTCCGGCGCTGCTCGCGCGGGTTCAACCAATCGGAGCTGCTTGCGGAGGGGTTTGAGCGGCGACTGGTGAGGCCGGAGCTGCTGCGGCGGGTCCGCCCGACGCGCCCCCAGGTCGGCCTGAGCAGAGAGCAGCGCAGCCGGAACCTCGTTGGCGCGTTCCGGGCGAGCCCCGCCGTGGCGGGCCTGAGCGTGCTGCTGGTGGACGACGTGCTGACGGGAGGCTTCACGATGCGCGAGTGCGCCAACACCCTGCTGGAAGCCGGCGCCGCGAACGTGGCCGGACTGGTCTTCTGCGTCGAGGAGCCGGCGACCGGCGGCTAGCCGATCGCGTACAATCGGGTCGCGCATGCGCATCCCCCGCGTCTTCTTCCCGGGCCAGAACATGGAGCGTCGCCTCACGTGGGCGGACGCTCTGATCCTGCTCGGGATCGTGGCGCTGGTCGGCTTCGGGGTGCAGCTGGCCAAGGACGCCCCGGCCGTGGTTCGGGGCCCCTCGATCTCGCTGCATCCGTCCGTCCTGCCGGTCTACGCGGTTCTCTCGACCGGCCGGATGTTCCTGGCTTACGTGCTGAGCCTCGCGTTCTCGATCGGATACGGCTACTGGGCGGCGAACAGCAGGCGGGCCTCCAAGGTCCTGCTGCCTCTGCTCGACATCCTGCAGAGCGTTCCGATCCTCTCGTTCCTGCCGGTAGTGCTCCTGAGCCTGTCGGCGGTTCTGCCTCAGAAGGTCGCCACGGAGCTGGCATCGGTGCTCCTGATCTTCACCAGCCAGGTCTGGAACATGACCTTCAGCTGGTATCAGTCGCTGACCACCATCCCGAAGGACCTGCGGGAGGCCGCGCGGATCCTCCAGCTGAACAAGTGGCTCCAGTTCAAGACGCTCCAGCTGCCGTTTGGGATGATCGGCCTGATCTGGAACAGCATGATGAGCTGG
>DPBN01000110.1 GCA_003516955.1 Armatimonadota bacterium
CCCACCGCCTCGCCCTGCGGCGCATCGAGCTGTCCGGCGACGGAACGGGCCCGACGATCGGCTCCGAGCTGAACTACGTGCTTCCCGAGAAGGCCCTTCGCCTCGCGCGGAACCTCCCGGCGCCCGAGGGCAAGCCGATCGAGATCCGGTTCGCCGAGCGGAGGATGGCGATCGACGTGCCGTCGGTGCGCCTCGTCTCCCAGCTGATCGAGGGCACGTTCCCCGCCTACGAGCGGGTCATCCCGACGGAGTTCACCCGAACCTGGACCGTCGAGATCGACCAGCTGGCCGAGAAGATCAAGCGCACGATGATCCTCGCGCGGGACAACGCGGGCCGCGTGTGCTTCTTCGGCGACGGCGACCAGCTGATCCTGACCGCGCGCAGCGAGGAGAAGGGCGAGGCCAAGGAGGAGGTTCCGATGCTCTCCACCGGCCCTGCGCTCGAGACCGCCTTCAACGGAGCCTACGTGCTGGACGTGCTGAACGCCCTCTCCGGCATGGGAGCCTCCGGCGTGCGGATCGAGATGACCGAGGGCCAGCGCCCGGCCGTGTTCCGGTCGGCGGACGACCCTGAGGGCTACCTCGCGGTCATCATGCCGATGGCGTTGCGTTGAAAGTCGGTGTAGTTTCCGGACGGGTATAGTGGGAGAGCGCGCCCGCGCTGGGTCTTTGGACTCACTGCAGCCCATGGGCCGCCGGCGCGGGCGCGACGCACTCCACGCGAGGCCGGAACACCGCTATGACCGACTCCAACCCGGGTTCTGCGAAGCCAACCCTCAAGACCCTTCCCGGCGACGACGTTCGCCAGATTCTTTGGAGATACGCCGACCGATACGACCTCCAGATGGTCGTGCAGTCCGCCCGCTCGGTCGCCAGGGGCCTCGTCGCCCGGCTGGTGGCGGAGGGAGCCCGGCACAGCCACGAGTGGACCCCGGACAAGCAGCGGCTCCTGGATGCCATGGACGAGGCCGGCATCACGGCCGTGGCCATCGACCCGGAGCACGGCGGATACATCCCCGGACCGAAGAACCTGGCCTTGGCGCTCGTGGCGTTCGAGCTTTCGTGGGTCGACGCCGGCGCGGCGACGGCCAGCCTGGCCGGCAACCTCGCCCTGGCGCCGATCCATGAGCGCGGGACGCCCGAGCAGGTGGCCAAGTACATGGGCGGAGCCGTCCCGGCGGCACCCGGCGAGGATCGTCGCACCCTGCGCGGCGCGTTCGCCCTCACGGAGCCGATCCCCTACGTGGGCGTCGACACGAACACCATGGCGGGCCGCGTGCGCGTGGCCGAGTGGAAGGAAGGCGAGGAGCCGATGCTCCACGTGGACAAGCGCGGCCGCTTCATCACCAACGCCGCCTTCGCCAACTTCGTGTGCGCCGCGGTGGCCAGCGACGACCCGCGCATCAAAGGCTCCTGCATGATCATCCTCGAGGACACCGACGAGGGCGTGTGGGATCCCGGCTCGCCGACCCTCAAGCTGGTCCACCAGCTGTCCGCGACGAACGACCCGATCTACAGCCTCAAGGTTCCCGCGTCGCGCATCATCGGCGGCTACACCGTGCAGGACGGCGTGATCGTGCCCAACTACTCGCACGCCGAGGTCATCGAGGCGGTCTTCCGGCGAACGCGCGTGACGGTGGGCCTCATGACCGCCGCCAAGCTGCTCTCGGCCGTCGAGCCGGTGATCCGCTACCATCGCCAGCGGTTCCGCGGCGGCGGACAGCTGCAGCCGGGGTCTCCCCGCTACGAGCTCGGCATCCAGCAGCGCGAGGACGCCCTGCACCGCCTGGTCGACGTGTGGGCCACGGGCGAGGCGGCGGCCTCGCTCGGCTTCTACACCGCCCGCCTGTTCGACGAGTTCGACCCGCTGGAGCGGGAGAAGGACCGCCTGTTCGCCGAGCGCGGGATCAAAGGCGCCCGAGCCCAGCTGAAGGCGTTCGCGGCGGTCAAGGACGCCGCGCTGGAGTTCATCCGGCTGGAGCACATGCCCGCCGACAAGCGCGACACGGCCCGCTACGAGGAGCTGCTGAACGACACTCTGGTCCAGTTCGTCGTGAAGGACGCGCTCTCGCAGGTGTTCTGCCCCGCCACCAAGCTTTGGAACACGGGCGTCGGGGCCAACATGATGCGCGAGGCCGTGAGCCTGATGGGCGGCTACGGCATCACGGAGGACTGCCCCGGCTTCCTCGGCCAAAAGTGGATGGACGCCCAGCTGGAGGCCACCTACGAGGGCCCGGAGGCCGTGCAGCGCCGCCAGCTCACCGTCACGATGGTGAATGACCTCTTCCTGGCGCAGTTCCGGCACTGGATCCGGCAGATGCGGCAGATCGCAGCGAGAAAGCCCGGGACCGGCGCGTGCACGCTGGCCACGGCCATGGAGCTGTGGCTCTGGACGATCGAGCACCTGCAGAAGGCCAAGGACGCCAACGGCGACACGCTGTACCACGGCCAGCGGCAGGGGGTGGCCTTCCCGATGGCCGACGCGCTGAGCTGGCTGCTGGCCTCGCGGCAGCAGATCCTGGACGTCCTCGAGCTGGAGGAGAAGGGCAAGGACAACCCGGTCTTGGCCGACGGCTTCGAGGGCACCGTCGGGTTCCTCACCGACCTGTGCCACGTGATGGCGGCCCGCGCCTCCGGCGAGGTCGGCAGGATCGCGGCCGAGCTGGTGTACGGCTACCTGCGCCATCCGAGCTGGGACGGCGACTGCGACTCCTGCTTCCGCGCCAGCGAGCTCGAGGCCGTCGCGTCGGTCGTGCCGGGATTCGACTCCTCGCCGCTCGAGGTAATCCAGGACGACAGCAGCCACGCGGACAAGGCCGGACCGTGCGTGCGCTTCCCTGGCATGGAACGCTTCCGGGAACTCCGCCTCAAGCTGGACGGATGCCTGACCGGCGCGCGCCTAGCGAAGGACCGCGCCGCCGCAGCCCTCACCGAGGTCATGATCCCCGAGGCGCTGGATTACCCGCGCTGAGGAGCCCCTGGCATGGAGCAGCCCGGAATCGAACGGCAATCGATGGAGGTGGACATCGCCTGCGTGGGCTTCGGACCCGCGATGGGCGGGTTCCTCACGACCCTCTCGCGGCACCTGACCGACGAGAGCGGCCAGCCGTTGCTGGAGAGCAAGGCGATGCCCGGTATGCCGCTCCAGGTCCTCTGCTACGAACGGGCCGACGACATCGCGTTCGGCGTCTCCGGCGTGGTGACCCGCGCCCGCGGCATCCGCGCGAGCTTTCCCGACCTCAAGCCGGAGGAGATTCCGATGGCCTGCGAGGTCCGCAGCGAGAAGACGGTGTACCTCCTCGATCCGATCGGAGCCAGCCGGCGAGGCACGGCCCTCAGGGCGCTGGACGCGCTGGTTCGGCCGCTGGCGGGCAAGCGCATGGCGATCGAGCTGCCCTACACCCCGCCCTTCCTCCGCAAGCACGGCGGGCTGATCCTCTCCATCGGGCAGTTCAACCAGTGGGTCGGGAACCGGCTGATGGCCAGCGGCGCCGTTCAGATCTGGCCAGGCACGCCGGTCGAGAAGGCGCTGGTCGAGGATCACCGGGTGGTCGGCGTGCGCCTTGCCGACCAGGGCGTCGAGCGCGACGGTTCGCCAACCCCGGGCTTCCTGCCGGGCATGGATGTGCGGGCCTCGCTCACGGTGGTCGGCGACGGGCCCGTGGGGCCGGTCGGACGCCAGCTCGACGAGGCCTTCGGCATGCCGGAGGACCGTCGCCGCGAGCACTGGGCCGTCGGCATGAAGATGGTCGTCGAGCTGCCGGACGGCTGCGACCTTCCCGAGGGGACGGTGGTCCACACCTTCGGCTTCCCCGAGCCGGAGATCTTCGGCTTCCTGTACGTGATGCCGGGGCGGCTCGCCTCGCTTGGCGTGTTCGTGCCCTCGTTCCTCGACAGCCCGGTCCGCACCACCTACCGCTACCTGCAGCACTGGATGCGCCATCCGTACCTCTGGCGCTGGCTGGAGGGCGGCACCATGCGGTCCTGGGGCGCCAAGACGCTCGCCGAGTACGGGAAGCAGGGGGAACCGTTCCTGGTCGGCGACGGGTACGCGCGCATTGGAGAGGGCTCGGGCAGCACCAACGTGCTGACGGGGTCGGGGGTCGACGAGGCGTGGACCACCGGCGTGCAACTCGCCGAGGGTGTCGTGGAACTGCTCCGCAAGGGTCAGCCCTTCACCCGTGAGAACCTCGCCGCCGAGTACGAGAGGCGCCGAAGGGAGAGCTGGGTCGAGTCTGAGGGGCGAGTGGCGGAACACGCCCGAGATGGCTTCACGCGAGGCTTTCTCACAGGCCTGATCGGGATGGGCCTGACCGGGCTGACTGGAGGCCGCTGGCACCCCAAGGCGGTCCGAAAGCCGATGCCTACGCTGGAAGAGTACTGCAAGGGCCGACTCGGCGCCGACGAGATCGCCCGGCTGCGGCGCGAGGCCGCCGAAAAGGGCGTGCCCCTCCACGACCTGGTGCTCGACGCCCTCGGCTGGCCGAAGATCGAGTACGACGGCAAGCTGCTGGTCAGCCACCAAGATGCTTTGCTGCTGGGCGGAAAGGTGCAGGCGCCGGCTGGCTTCGCCGACCACGTCGTCTTCCTCTATCCCAACCTGTGCGAGGAGTGCTCGCCGCAGCTGTGCGTCGAGATCTGCTCGGGCCAGGCGATCACCCCCAACCCGGAGGGGGGCAGGCCTCTGTTCGATCGGGAGAAGTGCGTGCACTGCGGGGCCTGCCTCTGGAACTGCCCCACCCCGACGCCGGAGGGTGCCTCGAACGTTTCGTTCCGGGCGGGCGCCGGCGGCCTGCATTCCGCGGAGAACTGAACGATGAGCAACGGATACCACATCGTCGTGTGTGGCAGTCTGGTGCCGGATCCGCTCCAAACGCTGGAGCCGGTGACGACCCCGGACGGCCCCGGTCTGAAGAACGAGTCGATGCTGCCCTCGGTGCTCGACCCTTGGGCGGCGCACGCGCTGTACGAGGCCGCGCACCTCGCCAAGAGCGTGCCCGGATCCAAGGTGTGGCTCGTGAGCCTCGGCCCCAAGGCGAAGCTGCAGCAGCTCATGATGGCTGTCGCCCAAAAGGCCTCCTTCGAGTTCGTGGCCGTCGACGGATCCGCCAGTGGCTTCACCGACTCGTTCGAGACCGCCCAGGCGCTCGCCAAGGCGATCGAATCGATCGCCGGTCTGGACCGCCAGCGGCTGCTGCTGTTCGGCGGCTGCTCCTCGGCCTCCCGCGACGCCGGGACCACGGTCGGGATGGTCGGCGCCCTGCTGGGGATCGAGGAGCAGTTCCTCGCGGTCGACGAGATCGTGCCCAACGACGACGGGTCGTTCCGCGTCAAGGAGCGCATCGAGGGGGCGCAGTACCTCGTTTCCGAGTGCGCGGGCGCGCCGGCGGTCTTGGCCTGGGCCACGGGCAACCTGCCCGAACCGCCGAACAACCCGCAGGTCGGCATGGCGAACATGCGCACCATCCTCCCCGCCCTCGCGAAGGCCCAGGCGGCTGGCAATCTGCGCGGATCTCTTCGCTTTGAGAGCGTCGAGACGCCCACCCAGCGCCGCGAGACGCGCGTCGTGAAGGACGCCGGCATCGACGAGATCGCCCAGGAGCTGGCGGAGTGGATCCGAGGCTGAAGGAGGAGTGAGAGACACCATGGCTGGAACGCTGATCCTGATTCCCGTGGAGGCCGACGGTGCGCTGTCGAAGGCCTCGTCGGAGCTCGCCGCGGCCGCTCCGTCCTTCGACCCCGAGGCCACCTTCGGGCTCTTCGGCCAAGGAGCCGCCCAAGCCGCCAAGGCTCTTCCCAAGTCCGCCAAGCGGGTGCTGGTCGTGGATGGCGAGGCTTGGGCGCACGGCGCCGCGTGCAACGACGCCAAAGCCTGCGAGGCGCTGATCCGAGCGGCCGGTGCGGACCTTGTGCTCGCCCCGCAGCACTCGCGGACCGCGCGGTGCCTCCCTCTCGCCGCCGTCCGGCTCGGCGGAAGGATCGACACGCGCGTCGCAGGGGTCGTCCAGGAAGATGGCCTGAAAATCCGCCGGTGGTACTACCGTCAGCGGATGCAGGCCACGCTCTCCCGCGCCGAACGGCCTTGGATCCTTCTGCTGGAGACCGGCGCGCTCTCGGGTCAGTCGGAGACGGGCTACGACGGCCCGACCGAGGCGGTTGCGGCCGAGGCCTCGTCCCGAACCCGTGCGATCGGCACCGAGCCCGCCGTCGCCGGCGAGCAGACGATCAAGCCGGACGCCGACCTGCTGTTCGTCGCAGGCGCCGGCTGGACCAAGAAGCAGTCGGACGGATCGACGCACGTGCCGGAAGCCGAAGAGCTGATCCGCGGGTTCCTGCGGGCGACAGGCGCGTCGCTCGGCTCCAGCAAGTCGCTGGTCGACCAGAAGGGCGAGGGAGCGGTGATCTCGTTCCTCTCCCACATGAACCAGGTCGGCCAAACCGGCTCGAGCCCGCGCCACCCCAAGGGACTCGCGACGTGCTGCCACGGCGAGGAGCCGCACGTGGTCGGGTGGCGGTTCATCAACGAGCGCCGGGCGGTCAACCTGGACCCCAACTGCGGCTGGGCGCACGGCAAGGCGGACGTGCTGTACGTCGCCGACGCCTTCGCCGTGCTGCGCAAGCTCAACGAGATCCTGGGCGCGCGCTGAGGCCCGCTCCGACGGCAAGGGGGGGCCGCGGCTTCCGCC
>DPBN01000421.1 GCA_003516955.1 Armatimonadota bacterium
GGATGGCGCGGCCCCGCCTCGTTCCTTCGCCTCGCGGCTACCAGCGGTACCCGAGGTACAGGCCGACGCCCGTTCCGTCGATGCCGCCCGTCGAGGTGTCGCTCCAGAACAGAGTGCCCTCGGCGAAGAGGTGCGGCCCCAGGTCGAGACCCAGACCGGCCCGAGCACCGAACTGCGTGTTCGTCGTGTAAAAGTCGAACACCGTCGCGCCCACGCCCACGAAGAAGTAGCTGCCCGGCTGGCCCTCCTCAGTCTTGCCGAGGAAGAACTTCTGGTTCAGGCAGATCGGGAAGAAGTTCCCCTTCGAGCCGGTTCCCGACTTGCCGAGCCAGTCGATCGACAGGTACGTCTTCGAGTTCGCGATGTACTGCTGCGTGAAGTACACGTCGATCCCAACGCCCGCGAAGCCGTCCGCAAAGTCGTTGAGCTCGTCGTCGATCGGCAGAAGGCCGCCGAACCTCACCGCCAAGTTCGTCGGGGTCACGTCCAGACCGTCCTGCGCGAACGCCATCGTGCCGAGCGCCGCCAGCGCGGCCGCCGCATAGAGCTTCGTAGTCATCCTATGGTTTCCTCCCTGAGCGGATCGTTCCGGGGCGTCGACCGTTTCCCGGACCCCGCCATTTTACTCGGCTCGCCACGCCGGGCGGACGGTCGTTCCATAATTCCGGCATGGCGGCTTTCCTCCATGACCCCGCGGACTCGGTGCTGGTGCTCGTCGACCTGCAGCAGAACATGATGGCGGCCATCGGGGATGGCGACGCCGTCCTGGCCCGCGCCCGCTATCTGGCCCGCTGCGCGCGCCTCCTCGGGGTGCCTGTGCTGGCGACGGAGCAGATTCCGTCCAAGCTCGGGCCGACGGCCGCGCCGATCGCGGAGCTCCTGGCCGAAGGCTCCCTGTTCGCCAAAGCCTCCTTCAGTTGCACCCGCAGCCTGGACTTCATGGACGCCCTGCGTGGCACGTGGCGCAAGCAGGTGGTGCTGGCGGGAGTCGAGGCGCACATCTGCGTGCTGCAGACCGCGCTGGACCTCCGTGCCCAAGGGTTCGACGTGACGGTGGCCGAGGACGCCACCGGATCGCGGAACGCCGCGCGCAAGCAGGCGGGCCTCCAGCGCGCCCTGTCCGGCGGATGCCAGACGGCCCACACGGAGTCGATCGTGTACGAGTGGCTGGGCGACGCGAACCACGAGAAGTTCCGCGAGGTGCTCCAAGCCACCAAGGAAGCCCCGCTGTGAGGCGCCCATGCCCCACACGCTGCTGATCGGCGGCCCCGACCACACCTGGCGCGATCTGCGCAAGGCTCACCCGGATCGGCCTTGGCTCTGCCTGGACCCCGGAGACCCAGACACGGGCTTGCTCGCCCGGGTCGCGCTGCGCACCGACCGCGGGTGGCTCTGGCGTTTCTATGGCGCTCTGGACCCCCTGCGCGCTCCCCACAGCCTGCTGGCCGCCGCGGCCGAGCTCCTGCCGGAGATGGGCGACGACGGATTCGTGCGGCTCTTTCCGTGGCGGCGCTCGCCGCTGGCCAGGGAGACCGCCCTGCTGGTCGACCGCCTCGTGCGCCCCGCCCGCATCCTGTGCGCGGATCCCGACGCGCTGTCGGAGAGCGGCTGGACCGTCGGGCCGGAGGCGACCGAACCGAACCGAGGCTTCCCGCCCGTCGTGGTTCAGGCCCAGCGGAGGGCCCACTGGTACGCGCTGCTGGACCAGTCCGAGCTTCGCGAGATTCCCTTGGCGGACACGGTGCTCCTCGGCGCGAGGATCGGTTCCGGCATCCGCCTGCCTTTGTCCGAGGTCGAAGGCTGTGGCGTCCGCGCGCTGTGGGCGGAGAGGTGCGGTCCCACGCTGTACCTGGTCTGCAAGGAGGGGCCGGACCAAGACGCGATCCTCCGTGCGACGTCCGTCTTCGAGTGCTCCCGGGCTCAGGTCGTCTCGCCAGACCAGTTCGAAGGCCTGTTGTGCGGCCTCTCGCGGCTGAACGGCGACGACTTCGCCTTGGGGGTTCTGCAGTCCATCGACTTTGCATCGGGTGTCCTGCGCCTGTGGACGGACGCCGTGCCGCCCGTCTCGGCCCCTGTCGTGAAGCTCGGTGGGCTCCGTCTCGGCGCGAAGGGGGTCGAGCTGGGGGAGCTCAAGCCCTGGCAGGTATAGTGAGGCAGAGATGCGCCTCTACGTCGTTCGGCACGGCCAGACCGCATGGAATGCGGCGTTCCTCGCGGGCGGCCACAAGGACATCCCCTTGGACGACGTGGGCCGGGCGCAAGCCAAGGCACTGGGAGCCCGCTTCGAAGGCGAGCACTTGGATCGCGTCCTCTCCAGCGACCTTCAGCGTTGCGTCGAAACGGCTCGGCCGATCGCCCTCCCGCACGGAATCAAGATCGAGACCGATCCGCGCCTCCGCGAGCGCTCCATGGGCGACTACGAAGGACGCCTCCACGAAGAACTTGTGGAGGCTCTGGAGCGCATCGCCGAGCGCGAGGGCACCACGTTCTTCGAGGCCCGGCCTCCGAACGGTGAGTCCCTGATGGACGTCTGGGTGCGCCTTCAGCCCGTGGTGGCCGAGCTGCGGAGGTCCGAAGGGCGCACGGTCATCGTGACGCACGGTGGCACGGCGACTCTGCTTCTCGCCGGCCTGCTGGGCATGGGGCCGCGCATGGCTAGGGCGTTCCGGTTCAGCAACACCGGGGTGAGCGAGATCCGCCAGCGAGACGACGGATCCTTGGTGCTCGTCAAGCACAACGACGTCTCCCACCTGAATGGGCCGGTCTTGAGCGGCGATGTCGAAGGCGTTCATAGCTAGACACGGCCCGGCGGTGCTCAGCGCCCTGCTGTGTCTGGCGGCCTTTCCGCCATTCAACCTCGGGCTGTTGGTGTTCGTCGCCTGGGTGCCTTGGCTCCTCCGCCTGCGCGAGGGGGATGGGCGGCTGGGCTTCCGCTCGGGCCTCTCCTTCGGGTTCGTGTTCCTCCTTGGCCAGATGGCTTGGCTGCCCGTCCTGGTGCGGAACTGGACCGGCAGCACCGCCCTGGCGATCGTTCCCCTGCTTCTCGCGGCTCTGGCGGGGCAGTTCTACTTCGGGCTGGCGGGGTGGCTCATGGCGACGGCGTACCGGCAGCGTCTGCCCTGGCTGGCGCCCATCGCCTGGGCGGGGGTGGAGGTGTTCCGGAGCTACATCCCGGTGCTGGCGTTTCCTTGGGGGTTGGCGGCCTTCCCGCTATGGCCCTATCCGGTTCTGATCCAGCACGCGTTCCTCGGCACCATCATTCTGGTCGGCGCGTGGGTGCTTCTGGCGAACATGCTGGCCGCGGAGCTGCTCGCCGAGCCGAGCCTGCAGCGCGTCCGCGGAGGGGCCATGGTCTGGCTGGTTCTGCTGCTGGCCTCGTGGGTCCGGTTCGGCACGGTCCCCGAGGGTCGCACCACGGCCGTCACGATCGGACAGCCCGGCGTCGACCTGGCCTTCGTCGACTCCGGCACCCAGTCGCGCCTGCGTGGGGCCATCGCGGAGATCCTCGCGCGGGCCACGCTCCACCGCTCGAGGTTCGTCGTGCTGCCCGAGGGCATCGCGCGGGTGCCCACCCTGGGAGAGCCCAGCGTGGAGTTCGCCCGCCCGGACCTCCCGCCCGTGCTGTTCGGCGGAAGGAGGGGATCCGGTCCCACCTACCAGTCGGCCTTCGCCTACGACGGAGAGTGGTCCGTCGCCGACAAGACGCGGCTCGTGGTGTTCGGCGAGTTCGTGCCCGGCCGCAACTGGATCCCCTTCTTGGATCGCTTCCAGCTGCCGACGGGAGACCTCACCGCCGGCGAGCGACTGAGCCAGGTTGAGATCGCCGGAGTGCGCGTGGGCCCGCTGCTCTGCTTCGAGGGCCTTTTCTGGGATCTCGCGGACCGCCACGCCCGTGCCGGCGCGCAGATGCTCGCGGTCATGGCCATTGACGACTGGTACGTCGGCACCGCGGCGCCGGACCAGCTCGCGGCAAGCGCCGTCTGGAGGGCCGTGGAGACGGGACTCCCCACGGTTCGCGCCGCATCGCTCGGCTACAGCATGGCGATCGACGGCCGGGGGCGCATCCTGGCGCGCGCTCCCTTCGGGCAGACGACGGCCCTGCGCGTGGAGCTCGCCATCCCGGACCGAGCCGAGGCGAGTCCGGTCCGAGCGGCGCTTCCCTGGCTTTTCCTCGCCGCCCTGCCCCTCATTCCGTTTGCCGAGCGTCTGCGAACATTCGCCGACAGCGCTCTTCGGCGTAGCGCCGCGCGACGAACGGAGGGTCGCCGGCGGGATCGGTGAACGGCTCCGGGCCCACCGCCAAATAGGTCCGCAGCAGCTCCTCGGCCGTGCGCGCCTTGGCGGCCAGCCGCTCTAAGCTCTGGTCCACCAGCTCGCGGCACCTCGCCACGGCCGCATCGTAGGTCTCGTGCGTCGAGTCCACCTCGCGCTCGTCTCCGCCCATGCAGGACGAGCCCTCCTCCAGAACGACCGCGTACACCTCAGTCTCCCTCCACGATGCGATGCATCACCGGATAGGTGTCCACCGACACCAGTTCCCGCTGGCCGCGCCACACGCGATACACCGCCACCTCGGCGCCCACCTTGCCGGTGTTCCGGACCCTGCGCGGAGCCCCCGGGTTTCCGACGTGGAACTCCCTGGGCCGGGCCGCCGACAGCACCTCGCGCTCGATGCGCGGAGCGTCCTCGAGCGGCCGCGCCCCATAGATCCTCACGACCAAGCGGCCGGAGACGATGGAGGCGTCGATCCGCACCGGGAACGGGTGCGGGTTGCGCAGCTTCAGATCGATTCCGTCGAACGCCACCGCGGCGTCCAATCCCACGGGCACGTAGCCCGGCGCGAACCGATGGCGCGAGCGCTCCACGACCTCCAGCCCAGCGAGCAGCGCCGCGTTGTACAGCGTGGTGCTGACCTGGCACACCCCGCCGCCCCAGCTGTCGATGAGCTGGCCGTTGTAGCTGACGGGAGCCTTGCGGAAGCCGCGGTCCATCGATAGGCTCCCGACGCGGCGGTTGAACGAGAGCACGGAGCCCGGGTCCACCACCGCTCCCGTCAGTCGACGCACCGCCAGCTCCGCGTTGTGCCTCTGGTTCCTCGTCCGTCCCTCCAGCGAGGTCGCGTACGAGCCCAGC
>DPBN01000424.1 GCA_003516955.1 Armatimonadota bacterium
AGAACACCGAACCCGCCAAGAAGCCGATCGGCGAGCTGTTGCAGTCCGCCAACCGGACGTTCCTCTACTTCATCCTGTTCCTCGTTGTGTCGCTTTCGCTTGTGGTCACCCAGATCCGCAAGGTGGAGGTGCCCACGCGGCCGGAGGCGTACACGATCGAGGCCTACAAGATTCTGCGGAACGTTCCACCCGGCGGCGTGGTGATCGTCGACACCGGTTTCACCAACTCCTCGCGCGGCGAGAACGGCGGGCAGATGGAGGCGCTCCTGCGCATCCTGATGCGGTCGGGCGCGAAGTTCGCGGTGCTGAGCTGGGTGGAGCCGCAGTGCATCGAGATCGCCCGAGGCTTCATCCGCACGATCAACGAGGAGCGCAAGGCTGCGGGAGAGGCGCCGTACCGCGAGTGGGAGGACTACCTGATCCTCGGCTTCTTCCCGGACGGCCCCACCATGCTCCAGACGGTCCACCAGAACGTTCGGGAGGCGTGGAAGACCCGGCAGGCGACCGACCCCAGCACGGGTGAGAAGAAGAGCGTGTTCGAGTCGCCCGTGCTGCGGAACGTGCAGAAGATCGAGGACGTGTACGCCTACGTGACGCTCTCCGCGTCCGGGACGATGCCGACGATCGTGGCCCGCATCGGCCAACAGGTCAAGGTGATCTCGATGATCACCGGCGTCATGTTCCCCGAGCAGCTGAACTACTTCAAGTCCGGCCAGCTCAAGGGCCTGGTGAACGGTCTTTCCGGCTGCGTGGAGCTGGAGTGGCTGATGGAGAAGGGCATCGACTCGGCCGGCGTGGTCGGCGGGGACGCCCCGGGCAAGCCCCTGGCCGCCGCGTTCAAGGGCGCGAAGAACTTCGACCGAGGCATGGCCTACTACCTGGCGCTCCACAGCGCGCTGTCGCTGCTCATCCTCGCCGTCGCGGTCGGAAACATCGGCATGTGGCTGACGAACCGGAGCAAGAAGCGATGAATCTCGAGAACCCGACCTACGTTTTCATCAAGATGACGGCGGGCGTGCTCGCCACCGTCGGGTTGTACAGCGTTCTGTACAAAGAGACCAAGCTCTACCGCTTCTTCGAGCACATGTTTCTCGGTCTCGCGGCTGGATGGTCGCTGACGGCGATCTGGACCGACACCTTGAAGGACCAGTGGTGGGGTCCGATGGTGGGCAAGGTGGACGAGCAGACCGGCCTGATGAAGGAGCCCGCCGTGTGGCCGTGGGCGTTCGTCGTGCCGATGGCGTTCATGGCCTACCTGATCTTCAGCCGCAAGCACAACTGGATCAGCCGCATCCCGCTGGGCTTGCTGATCGGCCTGGGCGCGGGGCAGGCGTTCCTGAACTGGTTCAACCTCTACGGCCCGCAGATGCAAGACTCCGTGAAGGTGCTGATCCCGACCACGTTCAGTTCGCTCACTGTGCCGCCGGTCGTCAACGGCCAGCCGGACCCGAACGTGTATCTTTCCCAGGCGATCAACAACCTGATCTTCGTGGCCACGCTGCTCTGCGTGCTCAGCTACTTCATCTTCTGCACGGAGTTCAAGAGCCGTTTCCTGAAGGGAATGAGCACGGCCGGCCGCCTGGTGCTGATGGTCGGATTCGGAGCGATCTTCGGGTCGACCGTCATGACCCGCTTCGCCCTGTTCATCGACCGGATGTACTTCGTCTGGATCGAGTGGCTGTGGCGGAGCGTGCTGCACCTGAGCTGAGGCGGCGGTGTCCCAGGAGGAGACGCTCCACGCGATCGTCCTCCGTCGCTTCGAGGCCGGCGACGCCGATCGGCGACTCACCCTGCTGACGCTGGAGCAGGGCAAGCTCGACGCGATCGCCAAGGGGGCGCGCAAGGCGGGGTCGCGCCTGACGGGGATGTCCGAGCCGCTCATGCTCGGCTCGCTCCAGCTGGCCAGGGGCAAGCGGCTGAGGTATGTGACGCAGAGCCAGCCCATCCAGGCGTTTCCGGGGCTGCGGGAGGACTTGGAGCGCCTCATGCCGGCTCTGGCCCTGGCGGAGCTCTACGCGGCGCTGGCTCCGTACGAACAGCCGGTTCCGGAGCTCTTCGAGCTTCTCGTTCGCTCCCTGCACGCTCTCGAGGGACACCCAGAGCCTCTGACGGCGGCAGTGTGGGCTGAGGCGCGCCTGCTGGTGGAAGCGGGCTTCGCCCCCGAGCTGAGTGCCTGCGTGGACACGGCGGAATCGCCTTCGGGTCCTGTGTGGCTGCTTTCCCCGACGGCCGGGGGGCTCGTATCGCCCGAAACCGCCCGGCGCTACAACGACGCGTTTTCTGCCGCCAAGGAGGCCGTGATCGGTTGGCGACGCATCTCCGAACTGGAGGCTCCTCCGGCGCACCTTCGCCGAGCGGCACAGTGCGTGCTGGCGATGGCGCCGTTCTGGAGGGAGGTCTGCGGCGTGCCCCTCCCGGCCCACGAGGCCTGGGTGCGGGAGCTCCACCTCGGCGAGGGCGGCATGGAGCCCCGTGGCGCGGTCTAGTAAACTCCATCCCATGCCAAGGTGGTTCCTCGCCGCAGCGTTGGTGGCCGTCGGTTTGCTCGCCGGCGGTTGCGGGACGGGCGCCCGTACCTCGGGAGCCGGTTCGAAGAAGGTGTTTCGGTACCCCCTCGTCACTAGCCCCACGACTCTGGATCCGGGCATGGTCCAGGACGGGGACACCATCGACCTGATCCAGCAGGTCTTCGAGGGCCTCGTGGCCTGGGGCGAGGACAACAAGGTTCATCCGAACCTGGCGGAGAAGTGGGAGGTGCTCGACGGCGGGCGGACCTACCTGTTCCATCTGAAGAAGGGAGTCAAGTTCCACAACGGACGGGAGCTGACCGCGGAGGACGTCAAGTTCTCGTTCGAGCGGCACTGCGACCCAAAGTTCAAGAGCCCGGTGGCGCAGACCTATCTGTCCGACATCGTCGGGGTTACGGAAAAGCTGCGGGGTCAGGCGAGCGAGGTTCGCGGCGTGCAGGTGGTGGGCCCGTACGAGGTCAAGATCATCATCGACTCGCCCAAGCCGTACTTCCTCGGCAAGCTGACCTACCCAACGGCGTTCGTGGTGTGCAAGGAGGCCGTGCAGCCCGGCCAGGAGATCCGCTCGGTGAGGGAGATGGTGGGCACCGGGCCGTTCCGTGCGAAGGAGTACGTGCCGGACCAGCTGGTGGTGCTGGAGGCGTTCCGCGACTACCACATGGGTTCTCCCAAGATCGACC
>DPBN01000117.1 GCA_003516955.1 Armatimonadota bacterium
ATCGACGGGGCCTGCTGGTAGATCTCGAAGCCGTAGTCCCCGAGCACGGCGAAGGACGCGACGATGACCGCCGCGAAGCCGAGCCAGAGTTTCCGATAACCCATCTTGCTACCTCCGATTGGATACAGGATAAATAGACCTTCTTGTCCTGTATTGTCCCATCCTACCGCGGGGGTATTATGGATGTCAAGGTCCGATTTGGAATTGGTGCAGAACCCGTGATTTCCCAGACAGCAGAGTACGCTCTCCGCGCCATGGCGCACTTGGCGCGCAAGCCCGAGCAGCCCGCGACGAACCAGGAGATCGCTGAGGCCACGCAGGTTCCGTCGGGGTACCTGGCCAAGGTGCTCCAAGGGTTGGCCCGCGCAGGGCTGATCGTTTCCCGGAGGGGCACGAAAGGCGGCTTTGTGCTCGCGCGCCACCCGGATGAGATCTCGATCCTCGAGGTCCTCCAAGCGGTAGACCCGATCCGGAGGATCGAGGCGTGCCCGCTGGGGCTAGCCGAGCACGCGGAGAAGCTGTGCCCCCTGCATCGGCGACTCGATGAGGCTTACTCTCTGGTCGAGGAGACCTTTCGGAACACGACCCTGGCGGACGTTGCGGACCCGACGACGCCCAGCCTACGAGCCGGGTTGGACTGAGCGGACTGCGACCTCGCAGGGATCCAATCCGTCGGCCTCGGCGATCAGCCGGCCCTCGCCGGGCTGTCGGGTGGACCGAAGGACCGCGAGGCAACGGCCGCGCCAAGCCCGCCGTTGAGGACGCCGGAAGCTCTCCGTGGACCGGATGTCGCCGCTGCATACGCCCTCTAGAACGAACGGCCCCTCGACCCGGAACCGCACCAGGTGCGAGGCAAGGGGGCACCGCCGCCCTGAGGCGTCGTTCACCTCCACCTCAACGAAGGCTAGGTCCATTCCGTCGGCCGCAAGCTCGGTGCGGTCGGCCTTCGCGGCCAGCGCAGCGGGCTGACCTGCCGTCTCCAGCGTCCGGCGTTCCAAGACTCGGCCCATGGCGTCGAGCGCCTCCGCGGCGAGTTCGCCCGGCTCGTAGGGGACCTTGAACTCGGCGGTGTAGCGCGAGGCCCTTGTTGGCTGGCCCTCGCCCAGGGTTCTGCCATTCAGCGAGAGACGGATTCGGGCGTGGCGGGAGTAGACGCGGACCGTCATGGTCCGCCCCTCGCAGCCAGGCCATGTCCAGCTGGCGCGCTCGTCTGGCCATCCCCAACCGGAGACCTCGTAGGCCTGGCCGCCCTCGGGGACCGAATCCACAAGAATCTGGATGCCGGGACCGGTGCCCCACAGGACCTGGCGGTAGAGGCCCTGGGGACGGATTTCCCCGGTCAGGTCGATGTCGCCGCATCCGGCCACTGTGTAGGCGATCTGAGGATCGACCCAGTCGTCCGGCTCTCCGGGGTGCCGGAACCGGCCGATGCCCGCTTCGCCCACGTAGTCCAAGCCCGTCCAAACGAAGTCGCCGATCGCCCAAGGGTGGTCGAGGACGGGCATCCACGACTCGAACGACTCCTTCGGGAAGGACTCGGTGCCCCACACGAGGCGGCTGGGCACGCGCTCGCGGTCGGGTTCGTACTCGCGCCACTGGTAGTTGTAGCCCGCGATGTCCAGGTGCTGGAACGCGGGGTCGATCTCCTTCCAGGGACGGCCGGGCTGGTCCCAGAAGCAGTGCACGCCCGCCGAGACGGGCCGGGACTCGTCGATCGCTCGGATGGCGGCCACGAGCCTCTTCGCGATGGCGACTCCGTCGGACTCGGCGCGCTCGGGGATCTCGTTGCCGATGCTCCAGGCGATCACGCTCGGGTGGTTGTGATCCCGGAGCACCATCGACTCGATGTCCGTCTTCCAGTGCTCGTTGAAGAACCGATGGTAGTCCTCGGGGTTCTTGGGTCGGGTCCACTGGTCGAACGCCTCGTCCAGAACCATGAGTCCGAACCGGTCGCAGGCGTCCAGGAACGCCGCGGAGGGCGGATTGTGGGCGGTGCGGACGGCGTTGAAGCCCAGTTCCCTCATCTGGCGGACGCGCCGCTCCTCGGCGCGGGGGAACGCCTTGGCGCCAAGGCAGCCGTTGTCGTGGTGGGCGCAGCCTCCCTTCACCTTCACGGGCACGCCGTTGAGCAGGAGACCCTGTTCGGAGTTCCATTGCACCGTTCGGAATCCGATCCTGAGGGTTTGCCGATCCAGAAGCCGTCCGTCGCGCTCGATCGCGCAGGCGAGGTCGTAGAGCCTGGGATGCTCCGGACTCCAGGCTTCGGCGCCCTTCGCCGCGAGCAGTTCGGCGCCCTCGCTGGCTGCGGGCACGGTGCGCGCCACTCCGAGCTCGGGAAGCTCCAGCCTGAGGGTCGCTCCGTCGGTGGGGCCCTCGATGCGGTAGCGCACACGCAGAGACTCCAGGCTCGGGGTGTCCACCAACAGTCCCCAAGGCTCAAAGGCGGTCGGCCCCGACACCACCAGGGAGACGGGGCGGTAGATGCCGCTGCCGGAGTACCAGCGCGTGTGCCTGCCGCTCGTGTCGGTGCGAACGAGCAGCTCGTTCTCGCCCGCGAAGTCGAGGTGTTCGGTGAGATCCACGTAGAACGGCGTGTAGCCGTAGGGGTGCCTGCGGAGCTCCTTCCCATTCAGCCAGACCGTGGCGTCCTGGTACACGCCGTCGAAGAAGAGCCGCACCGTGCGGCCCCGCCAGCCGGGATCGGCCTGAATCCGCCTGCGGTACCAGCCGACGCCCCCGAGGGTGTAGCCGGTGGACGTCGAGCCGGGGGCTTCGGGATCGAACGGGCTGGACCGCCCCGGCAGGTCTTCGATGGAGTAGTCGTGCGGGATCTCCACGGGCCGCCACTGGTTGGGCGCATCCACCGGACCGTCGATGGACTCGTAGCGGAACTCCCAGCCGGTTTCCAGCGGGAGCACGACTCGTGGCGTCGGAAGACTCATGGCCGCCATTTTGCCACGGCGGCGTCGCCCTTGGAACGCGCTCACACGCAGTTCTCGGTAGGTGCAGCCGGAAGAGGCTGATGCTACGAGGCGAGGCCTGGCGGCCGCGGCCCAACACGGGTTGCGGTTCAGAGGGTCCCGTCCCGCAGCGCGGCGCCGCGGCGAGGGTGCTCGCCCTGTTCAAGTTGGCGCGCACTAGATCCGTTCGGCCGTGGAGGATAAACTGTGGCTCGGCGATGGGGTCCGCCTGAACCGCCTCTCGGGGCTGATGACTCCTACCGAGCCGTCGGTAGGCGTCTCTTGGGTTGGTCGGCATGAACGATGGATTGGCGGTGACTCCGAGCCTCCTGCAACCTGCGCATGGTCCGTGGCCGCCCCAGCGGGAGCAGCCATCGTACTTCCGGGACTTCCTACTGGACGAGCTGGAGTCGGTCCTGTTCGGCTCCCAGGCGGGCTTCGGTCTGGAGCGTGTCTTCCGCTCCCCCCTCGCCGACACATCGGCGGTGGAGCACCGACAATCGGTTGCACGGGATTTGGAGCGGGAGCCGCTGGCACAGTCTTTCCGCACGCTGTTCCAGTGGATGGAAGCCATGAGGGCCCGCCTGGATCGGTCCCGGAGAGCCTCGCACCCATGGCAGAGGCGTCTGTTCCATCTGCAGGGCGCCGATGCCTATCTTCGGGCCGTGGAGGAGCTCGCTGCCGACCTGGCCAAGCACCCGCCGGAGTCGGTTGGGCTGAGGCGATACGGGGAGTACCTGGAGGCCTACACGCGCGGCCTGGCCTTCTCCCAGCTTCGGCAGGACTGGCAGAAGGCGCATTCGGCGCTGGTCGGACTCCGCTACACGTTTCGAGTCCACGAGGGGCGCCTGGCCCTGAGGGCGTACGAAGGCGAGCCCGACTACGGTCGACTGGTGGTGGAGACCTTCCGGCCGTTCTTCGGCCCGGAGCCACCCACTTGGAAGGATCCCACCCCGAGCCACGGCCCTTGGCTCAACCACGTGGAGGAGTGGGTTCTCGACCATCTCGCCCTGCTGTTTCCCGAGGCGTTCCGCTTGGTGGAGGCGTTCTGCGACGCGCATGCCGAGATCGCGGACCCGGCCTTGGTACAGTTGGAGGCGGAAGCCCGGTTCTTTCTGACGTACCTGGAGTTCGTCGCGCCGATGCGGAGCGCGGGGCTGCGCTTCGTCTACCCGGAGGTTGCGGAGGAGCCCCCATGCTTCGCGGAGGAGGCCTTCGACTTGGTGCTCGGGGCCAAGCTGCTGGGCGAGGGCGGTCTGCCAGTCGGCAACGGCTTTCGGTTCGATTCCGCGCGGGTACTGGTGGTCACCGGACCGAACCAGGGGGGCAAAACGACGTACGCACGGATGATCGGGCAGGTGCATCATCTGGCGGCTCTCGGCCTGCCCGTCCCCGGCTCCGCCGCCCGGTTGCTATTGCCCGACGCGATCCTTTCGCACTTCGAGGCGCGGGAGAACCCGGAGGAACTGAAGAGCAAGCTGGAGGAGGACCTCCTCAGGCTCAGGGACGTCCTGGAACGGGCGACCGATCGCTCCCTCGTCGTGCTGAACGAGCCGTTTGCGTCGGCGACCCTTTTGGATGCCCGCCTCATCGGCGGCTTCGTGCTGGACGAAATCCAGTTGAAGCGAGCCTTGGCTGTTGTCGTCACGTTCTTGGACGAGTTCGCGCGGCTCCCAGGCATGAGAAGCATGGTGGCGGAGGTGGATCCATCGGATCCGGCGAGGCGCACGTTCCGCGTTCGAGAGCGGCCTGCGGACGGGAAGGCGTACGCCCTTGCTTTGGCGAAGAAGCACGGCCTCACCTACGACGCTCTCCTGCGGAGGCTGGGAGGAGGCGGATGAGGGTCGGCCTTCTGTTCCCGGACCGCGATCTCGACCTCGCCGTGCCGGCTCCGTTCGGGTAGTCGGACGTGGAGCACGATCTCGGTTTGGGTTCTGTGGTCGAGACGATGGCGCAGGGCGACTCGACGGTCCAGGAGGTGGTCCGCAAGGTGTTCGCCCAAGGCCCCTCGGTGGATGAGCCGATCATCGTTCACCGGCAGGAGGCCGTCCGAGAGGTCTTGGAGAGACCTGCCTTGGTGGACAAGCTGTACCGCCTGGCCCAAGAGACGCTGAAGGCCAAGCGAAGGGAGAGCTTCGGGCTGGTGCGCCACGACCGACCGTATCTGTACGGCGCGATCAAGGGCATGCAGGCGCTCCTGAAGGGGCTAAGGGACCTCTTGAGCCTGCTCGAAGCCGAACCCCTCGCGCGGGCGCCCTTCCTCGGCCTTCGCGACAGGCTCCGCGCGACGCTGAGCCCCGCCTTCTTCTGGGAGGCGGAGGAGCACCTGCGCTCCTTGCGCTTTCCAAGGGGAGTCTGGATGGCCGCGGGAATCGATCCTTGGGGCAGGAGCAACGACTTCACGCTGCTACCCCCGGAGAACCGCGGATCGGTCTGGCCCTTCGGCAAGAAGCCGAGGGAGTACGTTCTCTCCCTGCATCCGCGCGATGAAACGGGTTCCCGGATTCTGGGAGAGCTCCGCGAGCAGGGCATTCACGAGGCAGCCAAGGCTTTGGCTACGGCTGTCGAGGAGGTGAGTCGGTTCTTCGAAGCCCTGCGTGCGGAGACCGCGTTCCTTCTCGGCGCGACGCGGCTCGCGAGGCGGCTGGATGCGCTGGGGATGCCGAGGGCGTTCCCGAAGCCGACGGGCGCGGCGCGGCTCGCATTCCGCGGGTTGTACGACGTGGGCCTGGCCCTGAGGCAGGGACACGCCGTCGGAAACGATCTCGAGGCGGAGGGAAGGAACCCGATCTTCATCACCGGCGCGAACCGGGGTGGCAAGACCACGTTCCTCAGGAGCCTGGGCTTGGCGCAGGTTCTTCTGCAGGCGGGTCTGTTCGTGGGGGCGGCCGCGTTCGAGGGATCTCTGGCCCGGGGGTTGTTCACCCATTTCAAGCGGGAGGAGGACTCCGCGCTGGAAGCCGGAAAGTTCGAAGAGGAGCTGCGCCGGCTCAGCGGGATCGCAGACCATCTGCGCGGAGGAGCGCTTCTCCTTCTCAACGAGAGTTTCGCGGCCACCAGCGAGGCGGAGGGGTCTGTGCTCGGCGCTCAAGTGGTTCGGGCCTTGACCGAGCAGGGCGTCAGGGTGGTCTTCGTCACGCACTTCTACACGCTCGCTGTTGCGTTCCAAGACTCGCCCGGCACTCTGTTCCTCAAGGCCGAGCGCCTACCCGACGGCACCCGCACGTACCGCATCAGGGTCGAGCGACCCGAGCCGTCCGCCTATGGAGAGGACCTGTTGCGGCGGGTGTTCGGCGAGCGATAGGGGCCTGAGCCGGGTGGACCCGCCGTCGAGCGCTGAGCGGGGCGGTTCCATCGCGGGCGCCGGCCCGGTGGCAGATCGGAAGCCAAGACCGCTCGCGCGGTCCGAGCCGAGCGACGGAGAGCTGGTTGCTCCGGCCTTCGGCACGGCCGCTCTCTCTCGTGCCAAGATGGGCCGATCGGGTCGCTCGATCGAGGTTGGCGAACGATGAAGAGGCTGCGCCTGTGTCTGGTTGCTTTGTTAGGGGCCGTAGCCTTCGCCTACGGCGGGGGATCGGAGGCTGGGGAAGCACCGTCTGTCGAGGTCGAGGTGGGTGCGAACGGCGTTCGGATCTTCGCCGACAACGCCGACGCCCACGAGGTCCTCGTGTTGCTCGCCAAGGCGACCGGACTTCGGATCATGGTGGACGACACGGTGCGGCGCACCGTCACCGTGAACCTGGTCGACAAGAAGCCGACGGAGGCGCTCGATGCGATCGTCTCCGCGTACGGCCTGGCGTGCAAGCTGGTCGGCACCGTGTTCATGGTCAGCGATGGGATTCCGAAGGGTCCATCCAGCTATCTTCTGAGCGACATCGACGCGGTGGGGACGAAGTATGTGCTCGCGCCGACCGCGAAGTCGCTGCTCCCGATCTTCCTGCAGGACCACGTGAAGACCAACCAGGAGCAGAACTCCGTGATCCTCTCGGCGCCGCCGAGCGTGCTGAGGAAGTTCCGGGAGGACATCTCCCAGTTCGACATCCCCGCCGCGCAGATCATGATCGACGTCTTGATGGTCGAGTTCACGGACTCGGCGACGAAGGAGTTCGCCCTGAACTTGGCCGCGAGCAACGCGGGGGTTCAGGGATCGATCGATTCGTCGTTCGGAGAGGTGTTCTATCGTGCGATCTCGGGTCTGCCGGACAGCTTCCAGGCCAACCTGCGTGCGCTGGTGGAGAAGGGCAAGGCGAGGGTGCGCGCGAACCCCAGGATCGCCACGGTGAGCGGCCAAGACGCCAGCATCTTCATCGGCAAGCAGAGGTACATCAGCACGCCGGTCGTGATCGGCGGAGACCAGTGGGGCGGCCGACAGACGAACTCGATCGACGCCGGCGTCAGGCTGAGGATCACTCCGTGGACGGGCGGAACCGGGGACATCCTTCTGGACATTCGCCCGGAGATCAGCGTCCTCGGGGCGCCGGACCCCCGCACGGGTCTGCCGGACAAGAGCACGCGCCAAGCGAACACCTCGGTGATCGTTCGGGACGGGGAGACCGTGATCCTCGGCGGCCTCGTGCAGGACGAGACGATGAAGACGCAGACGAAGATCCCCGTGCTGGGCGATCTGCCGCTCATCGGTCCGTTGTTCCGGTCCCTCGACGAGCGGAAGCTGAAGACGGAGATGGTGGTGTTCATCACGCCGCGGATCCTCCCGGCCAACCCGGGCGCCGCAGAGGGCACCGCACCCGGGAAGTGAACCGCTGACTATGGCGACGGCACTTCGGTTCGCACTGGCTGCGTGGGCGGGGCTCCTCCTCGGGTCTCTCGCCTCGGCCCAGCGCGTGCCGTACTGCAACGTTACCGGCGTTTCCGTGAGGCGTCTGGCCAACGGCGTCGAGCTGACCATCCAAGCCGACGGCATCCTCGACTTGGAGCTGGACTTCGGCCACTACCTGAACTTGGAGGCGATCAGCATGGGGCGCTGGGATGAGTTCCCGCGCTTCGTGACGTACCTGCCCTTCCGCATCCGCAACGCGCGGAGCCGCATTGGGAACGTCGTGGACGTCGGGGAGTTTCCGGTGAGCCACGTCGAGACCTCGGTCCTGCCCGATTCTGTCGACGGCGTCGGGCTCGATCTCCGCGTGGTGCTCTTCGAGCCGGCCTACACGGTGTCCATCAAGACGCCTCAAGCCGATCCGAACTTCTGGAACCAGTACCCCGATCGACCGAGCGTGCGGATCCAGGTGCCGCCCGACCAGCGGAGGATCCTGATCGTGGTGTCCACCAACCGCAACGTGGAGCTCCAGCCGAAGAGGGTGCCTCCTCCGGCGGCGGCCCCATCCGAGGTGCGCATCGCGAGGCAAGGAGACACCTACGACGTGTGGTCTGTGAACGCGCCCTTGCAGGACTTCGCGCGGGCGATGACCAGCGCCTCGGGGCGGACGGTGTTGGTGGAGGATGGCCTTGAGCGGTGGGTCAGCGCGAGCCTGACGGAGGCCACGTTCGACGAGGTTCTGGAGGCGTTGGGCCGCACGTACGGGCTCGCGGTCGAGCGGCAGGGTCCCCGGGTGGTGCTCGGCGACGGGACGGTCCGCTCGCGGCAGGCCTACCTCTCGGGCCGCTTCGTGCGCCTGCCGCTCCGCCACGTCGCCCCGGAGGTTGTCCGGGCCTCCCTGCCGGACTTCCTTCTGAGGTTCACGTCCGTCGACCCGGAGCACAACTCTCTGCTTGCTGCCGGTCCGGAGGAGATGCTGGAGAAGCTGCGAAGCGACTTGGAGACGCTCGATCAGCCTGCGCCGCTGCTGGAGTTCAAGACCATCGTGGTGGAGACGTTCGACGAGCGCTCGAGGGAGGCCTTGGCAGCTTGGCGGGCGGAGCAGGGCACCACGATGTTCCGGGGCGAGCCAGCTGTGGGGGACTTCGCCATCGGCCAGTGGCTGGGTGGGCCGGACCAACTGGAGACCCATCTGAGGAACTTGGAGGCCAAGCAGGCCGTTCGCATCCGGGCGACGAGCGTGGTGCGGGCCGTCGCCGGACAGCCGGCGCGGCTGTTCGCGGGTTCCCAGCGGTTCGCGAAGTACGAGTTCGTCGACCGCCTCACCAACGAGGTCACGGCCAAGGTCATTCCTGTTGATCTGGGCGCCAGCCTACGCGCCACGGGTTACGCCTGCCGAGGCAACGTGCTGCTCCAGCTGCAGCCGAGCATCACCAGCATCGCCGCGGTGGAGCCTGGCACGGGGCTTCCGACCGTCTCCCAACGAACGGCCGACACGTTCCTGGTGTTGCCCGACGGCGCAACGGCCGTGGTCGGAGGCCTCTCGGACGAGCGGGCCGACCGACGGACGGTGTGCGTGCCGCTTCTCGCCGACCTGCCGCTGGTCGGGGGGTTGTTCCGCTACCCCCGGACCATCCGTTCGAAGACTGAGCTCACCCTTCTCGTCACCGCGCGGGTCGTTCCCGCCAGCGAACCTTCCAATCAGCCATGAGAAC
>DPBN01000178.1:0-8205 GCA_003516955.1 Armatimonadota bacterium
GAGTTGCCCGAGGGCTTCGAGCCGGTCATGGGCTACCTCAGCGTCACTCGGCCGGGCGTGGCCCGCGGCCCCCACGAGCACGTGGAGCAGTCGGACGGCTTCGTCTTCCTCTCAGGGAGGTTCGAGCTCCACCTGTGGGAGAACCGCGAGGGGAATCCCGACCGGTACGAGGTTCACGCGGTCGGCGAGGACGCGCCCGTGTTCGTCGTCGTGCCGCCGGGCGTGGTGCACGCCTACCGCAACGTGGGCGACTCGGACGCCTTCGTGCTGAACTTCCCGGACCGGCTCTACCGGGGGCCCGGCAAGTCCGAACCCGTCGACGAGATCCGGCACGAGAACGACCCGCAATCGAGGTTCCGGCTGTGAGGGTGATGGTGACCGGAGGGGCCGGGTTCATCGGCTCCCACTTCTGCAGGGTCTTCCGGCGGCGCTATCCCGAGGCCAGGCTCGTCGTTCTGGACGCCCTGACCTACGCGGGCAACTTGGCGAACCTCGAGGACTTCCGGGACGACCGCAACTTCGCCTTCCACCCGGGCAAAATCCAAGACCGAACCGTGGTTGAGGGCATCCTTCGCGCCGAGGGGATCACGCACATCGTCGACTTCGCCGCGGAGAGCCACAACGATCGGTCGATCCAGAGCAGCGCCGAGTTCATCGAGACGAACGTGCTCGGCGTCTACACGCTGTTGGAGGCGACCCGCCGGTTCGGCGTGCAGAAGTACGTGCATGTCAGCACCGACGAGGTGTACGGCAGCATCGAGTCCGGGGACTTCACCGAGGAGAGCCCGCTCGAGCCCAACACGCCGTACTCCGCCAGCAAGGCCGGCGGCGACCTTCTGGTGCGCGCCTACTGCAAGGCGTTCGGCGTGCCTGCGGTGATCACCCGCGGCGGCAACACCTACGGCCCCTACCAGTACCCGGAGAAGCTGATCCCGTTCTTCGCGACGCGCCTGTTGGAAGGCAAGAAGGTGCCGATCTACGGCGACGGAACGCAGGTTCGCGAATGGATCCACGCCGAGGACCACGCCTCGGGAGTGCTGAAGGTGCTGGAGGACGGCCAACCGGGCGAGGTCTACAACATCGGCGACGAGAACGAGCGGCAGAACCGCGAGGTGGTCTCCATCCTGCTGGACGAGACCGGCAGAGACTGGGACCTGGTCAAATCCATCCCAGACCCGCGGAAGAACGCCCACGACCGCCGCTACTCGATGTCCTCCGCGAAGCTGAGGAAACTGGGCTGGAAACCCGAGAAGAGCTTTGAGGAGGAGATTCGGAACACGGTGCGCTGGTACGCGGCCCGCCGGGACTGGTGGGAGCCGATCGTCCGCTCGGCGGACTATCAGGTGTTCGTCCGCGCCTATTACGGACCTACCTTGGGAGAGGATTTGTGAAGGCTCTGATCCTTGCCGGCGGGAAGGGCACCCGCCTCCGGCCGATCACGTTCTCGATGGCCAAGCAGCTGGTGCCGGTGGCCAACAAGCCGGTGATCGAATACGGCATCGAGTCGATCGTGAACGCCGGCATCCGCGACTTCGGGATCATCGTAGGGGACACGGCGAAGGAGGTGGAGGCCGCTCTCGGGGACGGCTCCCGATGGGGTGCGCGCTTCACCTTCATCCCGCAGCCGGAGCCTCTGGGTCTGGCGCACGCCGTCGCGACGGCCAAGGACTACCTCGGCGACGAGGAGTTCATCATGTACCTGGGCGACAACCTTATCAAGACCGACGTCGGAGAGTTCGTCCGGGAGTTCGAGCGCCATCGCCCGGCGGCGACCATCCTGCTCACGCCGGTGCCAAACCCCAGCGAGTTCGGCGTCGCGGAGATGGACGGCGAACGCGTGGTGCGCCTGGAGGAGAAGCCCAAGGAGCCGAAGTCGAACCTCGCCCTCGTCGGCGTCTACCTGTTCGACAAGAGGATCCACGAGTCCATCAGCCGTCTGAAGCCCAGCTGGCGGGGGGAGTACGAGATCACGGACGCCATCCAGGGGCTCATCGAAGCCGGATGCGAGGTTCGGTCGCACGTCGTTCGTGGGTGGTGGAAGGACACCGGGACCGTCGAGGCGATGCTGGAGGCCAACCGACTGATCCTGGAGGATCTGGAGCCCCGGATCGAGGCGGACGTGGACGCCGAGAGCAGGATTGAGGGCCGAGTGACGCTGGGCGAGGGCACCGTCGTGGAGGGCAGCACCATCCGAGGGCCCGTCGCGATCGGCAAGGGCTGCAGCATCGTTGGCAGCTACGTTGGGCCGTTCACGTCGATCGCTGACAACGTGCAGCTCGTGGGCACGGAGATCGAGAACAGCATCGTTCTCCAGGATTCGCGCTTGTCGAGGGTGCCGTCTCGCATCGAGGGCTCACTGATCGGGCGGGGCGTCACGGTCGTTTGCCAAGGCAGGGTGCCACGAAGCATCCAGATCGTGATGGGCGACTCCGGGTCGCTGTCTCTCCCCTAGGTTTCGCGGAAACGAGAAGGAACAGAACTTGAAATGAAAGTAGCCGTAGTCGGAACCGGATACGTGGGGCTGGTCACGGGCGTCGTGCTCGCCGAACTGGGCAACGACGTGATCTGCGTCGACAACGACCCCGCGAAGGTCGAGAAGCTGCGCCAGGGCATCCCGCCCATCTACGAGCCCGGCGTCGAGGAGATGCTGCGCCGCGGTCTGGCCGATGGTCACCTGCGCATCAGCGACTCCGTAGCCGAGGCCACGCGGGCCAGCGAAGTGGTCTTCATCGCGGTGGGGACGCCGCCTGGACCGGACGGTACGCCGGACCTCACCGCCGTCCGGGCCGTCGCGCACGAGATCGGCAAGGCCATCGACCACTACGTGGTCGTCGTCAACAAGTCCACGGTGCCGGTCGGCAGCGGGGACATGGTCGAGGAGATCATCCGCTCACACGGCGTCCCGCCCGAGCTGTTCGACGTGGTCAGCAACCCCGAGTTCCTCCGCGAGGGCAGCGCCATCCACGACACGCTCGAGCCCGACCGTATCGTGATCGGCGCCAAGAAGCGAGAGGCCGCCGTCAAGCTGGTCGAGCTGTACGCCCCTCTCGAGCGGCCGATGCTGATCACCGACCTGAACAGCGCCGAACTGATCAAGTACGCCAGCAACAGCTTCCTGGCGATGAAGATCAGCTTCATCAATGCGATCAGCCGCATCTGCGAGCTTTGCGGGGCGAACGTGCAGGATGTCGCCAAAGGCATGGGCACGGACTCCAGGATCGGCCCGCAGTTCCTGCAGGCGGGTCTCGGGTGGGGAGGAAGCTGCTTCCCGAAGGACGTGGAAGGCCTCGTCAAGGTCGCCGAGCAGCTGGGCTACGACTTCGAACTGCTGAAGGCGACGCAGAGGATCAACGAGGAGCAGACCCTCCACTTCATCCAGCGGATCGAGGAGCGCCTCGGCGGTTTCGAAGGGAAGAACGTGGGCATTCTCGGCCTCGCCTTCAAGCCGAACACGGACGACATCCGAGACGCCAAGTCCCTGATCATCTTGGACCATCTCCTCCGCAAGGGCGCCAAGGTGCGAGCCTACGATCCGGTGGCCTGGCAGAACGTCAAGCGCCTGTTCCCGCAGGTGGACTACGTGCTCAGCGCGTACGACGTCGGTGTGGACGCGGACGCGGTGGTCCTGGTCACCGAGTGGAACGAGTTTCGGCAGATGGACCTCGAGCGCCTTGGGAGCGCGATGCGCCAGCGCATCCTGTTCGACGGCCGGCTGGTGATCCGGAAGGAGGCCGCCTGCAAGGCCGGGTTCGAGCTCCATCGGGTCGGTTCCAGGTCCTAGGAGCTCGCCGTTGAGGGTCCTCCTCGTTCACGCGTCCTATCGGTACCGTGGCGGGGAGGACGTGGCCTTCGAGAGCGAGGCGGCGCTCTTGGAGGCGTCCGGGCACAGCGTTCGGACCCTGCGCTTCGACAACGCCGATCTGCCGAGCAACCCCCTGGCCGCCGCCGTCCGGACGGTGAGGAATCCGGAGGCAGCCGCCCGCGTGGGGCAAGCCGCCGGGGAGTTCGAAGCGGAGGTGGTTCACTTTCACAACACGTTTCCGCTCGTGTCCCCGGCGGCCTACGGCGCCGCGAAGCGGACCGGGGCGGCCGTGGTCCAGACGCTGCACAACTACCGCCTGGCGTGCGTCAACGCGCTGTTGTTCCGATCGGGGAGAGTCTGCACGGACTGCGTCGGCCGAAGCCCTTGGCCGGGCGCTTGGCGGCGCTGCTATCGCGGAAGCCTCGGGGCGTCCTCGACGGTGGCGCTGATGCTGGCCTACCACCGACGCACGGGAACGTGGCGGCGCGATGTGGATCTGTACCTGGCCGTCTCCGGTTTCGTGCGGTCCGTCGTGGTGGCCGCACGCCTTCCGGAGGACCGGGTGAGAGTCAAGCCCAACTTCCTTTCTCCCGATCCCGGACTCGGCGCGCCCCAACGGCATGGCGTGGCCTTCGTCGGGAGGCTGTCCGAGGAAAAGGGGATTTTGACCGTGCTCAAGGCTTGGGCTCGCCATTCGGAGCTGCCCCCTCTCTTCGTGGCGGGGGACGGCCCGTGCCGAGACGCCGTCGAGAAGGCGGCCGCCGCGGGCCGGGTGGGCTTTCTCGGAGCGATGTCCAGGGAAGCCGCCTTGCGGCTGGTGGGCGAGTGCGAGGTCTCCCTCCAGCCCAGTCTTTGCCCGGATGCGATGCCCATGACCCTCGTAGAGGCCTACGCCAAGGGAACGCCGGTCGTCGCCTCGAACGTGGAGAGCCTCGCGTCGCTGGTTCGCAGCGGTCTCACCGGCGAGGTGTTCTCTGCGGGCGATCCAGACCAACTCGCGGAAGCCGTGGTTCGAGTGACGCGCAGAGGCGACTGGCTGGCGCTCTCGCGGGCCGCACGTGCGGAGTACGAGCGCCTCTACAGCGCGGAGAGCGCGAAGCGGAACCTGGAGGAGGCCTACCAGTGGGCTATCCTCCACCGACAACCGTGAGGATCTCCCCGGAGATCGCTTCCGCCACCCGGGAGATTGGCCAAACCCGGCTTGGGTCGGCCATGGGGAGGGTTCCGCGCACGGCGCGCTCCAGCGCGTCCTCGATGGAGCGGTCGTCGGTGGGGTCGAACACCGCTTCGGGGGCGACCAGTTCCGGCGCGCAACCTGCGAACTTCGAGCAAGCTGCAGGCAGGCCGCAGAGGATCGCCTCGTTGACCGCCAAGCCCCACACGTCCTCCAAGGTGGGGAAGAGGAAGGCGTCGCAAGAGCGATACAATCCCGGCATGGACTCCGGAGGCACGGAGCCCACGAAGTGCACCAGGGCCTCCCGGCCGCGCTGGATGCTCTGAACCAGCCGCTCGCGCTCAGGGCCGGAACCGGCCAGGACGAGAGAAAACCGGTGCCCCCGATCCCACAGGCGGTGCGCGGCGCCGAGCAGCTGGCTTAGCCCTTTGCGGGGAATGAGCTGACCCACGGTCAGGATGGCGGGCCTTGGCTCGAACGAATGCGAAGGCTCGGTTGGCTCCAAAAAGGCGCCTTCGTCCACCGTGTTCTGGATCGTCAGAATGTGCTCGGCTGCAACGCCGAGGGAGCGCAGGTACTCCGTGGAGGTCTGGCCATAGCTGATCCAACGTGGGTTGAACCGAACGACCGCGCGGCGGATCGCTCGCCGCAGGGGACCGATCTCTCTCTCGGTGTGCAGGGTTCCACCCCACCAAACCCACACGAGCTTTCTGGCCAGACGACCGTAGAGGAGGGCACTGAGGGAGCGGAAGCCCATCTCTGCCGTCACCACCGCGTCCGGGCGGAGCTTGGCCAGGCTGAGAACCAGCGCTGGATTCAGGTGGATCCGTTGCCGGTCGATCGTTGCCCCGGCGCGTCTGCGGGGCGCCGACAGCTGCAGCCCCCGCGCCGGATGGACTTGGAAGAAGCGGCCGTGTTCGCTGAGGCGCCGCCAATCAGGTCGGTTGGACTCGAATCCGGTTAGGAGGACGTGCAGGTCGAGGCGCTCCCCGAGGCGCTCGAAGAGGGGCCGTCGATAAGGGGCGACCATGTTGGTGAGGATCGCCAACTTCGCTCGGTCAGTAGGCACCGTACTCCTCCGCCGCGTCGAGGAACGCCAGGTAGTTCTCTTCGGTCCGCCTCGGCAACGGAATCCCGATCGGTGCCGCCGTCGGCATGAGGACGTAGCCGTAGCCAGCCTTCGCTTGCTCCATGCACCGGCGCACCGCTGCCCGCACCTCGGCCGGCTCCGACATCTCCAGAAGCCGGAGCTCCAGGTTGCCGAAGAGGCACATCCGGTGCCCCACGCGCCGCTTGACCTCTTCCAGCGCGACGTCTCCGTCCGGCGGTGGCTCGCAGGGATCGAGGGCGTCGGCGCCCGTGTCGGCGATGGCTTCGAGCACCCTGCCGATGCGTCCGTGGCAGTGGAGCCTGGCCTTCGACCCTGCGGCGTGGATCGGGTCGACCAGTTCGCTGTCCGGTCTCGTGACCAACTCTCGGAATCGCGAGGGGGGCAGGTACGGGGGCGTTGCGTACTCCGGGCCGCAGATCCGGTACAGGTCCACCACCTCGTCCTGAAGCATGCGGCGAACGTTCTCCAGGTTCCGCTCGTGCAGGATCCGCAGGGTCCGCTCGAAGTGCTCCGGCTCGGTCGTAGCCCAGACCGTGAAGTCGCCGAACTCCATCAGCTCGGCGGCGAGCAGCAGGCCGTCGACCAGGGAGGTCATCACGATGCCGCGCTCGCCGACCTCGGCTCTCACCCGGCGAACTTCGGAGAAGTCGTACCGCAGCGGGACGTACGGGACGCTGAGAGCGCGGTCGACGTCCTCGGGCGTCTTGCACCAGTGCTCGGTCGTCCAGCTTGTCACCACGCCCTGGATGGTCTCAACCGTGCTTGTGAGTTCGCCGAGGGGCGTGTGGAGGATGCGCCGCACGATCCGACGCCCATCCTCGGTCCGCTCCTCAACCTCCATCTCGACCGGGTGGGCGCTGCAGAGGAACGTCTCGTTGCTCGATGGTTCCACCATCGCCACGCAGTCCGACTTCGCGCGGACCGCGTCCATCAGGCGCCGATACGAGGGTTCGCGATTTTCGAAGGCCTTCGAGTTGAACCCGACCAGCTCGTAGGTGGACACGGGCACACGGTCCGTCGGCTCCCGCAGGAGCGCTCTTTGGAGTCTCTCGCGACTGGTCATCGGCGTGCCTCATTATCCTCCCCGGTGGCATAATCCGCGCGGAGGACCGCATGGCGATCGGAACGGTTTTCAACATCCAGCGGTTCTCGGTGGCGGACGGTCCGGGCATCCGCACCACTGTCTTCCTGAAGGGTTGCAACCTTCGTTGCTTCTGGTGCCACAACCCCGAGTCTTGGGACGCGGGACGATCCATCGAAGTGTTCCCAGAAAGGTGCATCGGGTGCGGGCAGTGCGCGGAAGCCTGCGAGCACGGTGCCCGGTTCCTGGAAGGAGGCTCGTTGCGCTTCGATCGCGGCCTTTGCCAGCGTTGCGGGGCCTGCGCGGAGGTTTGCGTGGCGGACGCCATCCGCTCGATCGGTGCGGAGAGGACGGCCCAGGAGGTGCTGGCCGAGATCGAACGCGACGCGCCGTTCTTCCTCCAGTCGGGCGGCGGGGTGACGATCTCCGGCGGCGAGCCGCTGCTGCAGCCGGAGTTCGTGCTGGAGCTGCTGCGGGGCTGCTCCGATCGCGGCATCGCGTCCGCCATCGACACCGCCGGGCACGTCGCCTGGCCGGCCCTCTCCGAGGCCGCGCGCTCCGCCGACCTCGTTCTGTTCGACGTGAAGGCGCTGGATCCCGAGCTTCACCGGCGGGGCACCGGCGTCTCGAACTCCCTGATCCTAACCAATTTGGAGCGTTTGGGATCAGGCCGCACCCCGATCTGGATTCGGGTGCCGCTCGTGCCGGGCTTCAACGACGCGGAAAGCGAGCTTTCGGCGATCGCCGACTTCTGCTCCAAGCTGCCGGCCGTCGAGCGAATCGAGATCCTCGGATACCACAGGCTGGGGGAGGGGAAGCGGGGCAGGCTCGGATTGGAGCGAGGACCGGATGTGGAGCCGCCGAGCGAGGATGCGTTGGCTCGACTGGCCGTGGTCGCCGAGGCGTTCGGCAAGCCCGTGGTGGTTCGCTAGCCGGAGGCGCCGCCGTTGACGGCCGGCGGACGGGCGTGCCAAGATGAGAGCGGCGAAGGCTCCGCTGTCGTGGCGGGGCTGAAAAACGGGGGAAGTCCGGTGGAA
>DPBN01000178.1:8319-13383 GCA_003516955.1 Armatimonadota bacterium
GGTGGAAATCCGGCACTGTGCCGCAACGGTGATAGTCCGAATGCCCGCTTCGCCGATCGTCGTCCTGTCATCGCTCACGAGCATGGGCCGATAGGAAGGGCGCCCGCCCTGCCTTCCGTCTTTGCTCCACACCGATGGCCACGTCCGGCGCCCCTCGCGTGGCGCAGAACCTGTTGGAGGTGTGGATGGAAACCGCAACGCACGCGAACGCGGCGACGACCCAGACGCTGGTGCTGGATTGCCGCATCATCCGGTACACCGGACCGGACCTCGACGAGTACTCCCCTGAGTTCCTGGAGCTGCTTCGGCGCCAGAGGGAGGAGGGATACTCGCTGGCCTCGATCCGCTGGGAGGGCGACCGCCCGGAGATCGTCTTCCAGCGCACGGAGCCGCTGTAGAGCTGCTCCGGCCGAAGAAGAGGGGGCCGCGCCTGGAAGACAGGATCGCCGGCCCCCTCGGGGCGTTCAGGACTTCAACTCGTCCAAAAGCCTGCCGACCGCCTCGCCGACCGGGAGAGGACCGAGATCTCCCTGCTCGCGGTGCCTGACCCCGACCGTGCCGTTCTCCAGATCCCGGTCGCCGAGGATCAGCATCATCGGCACCTTCTGGAGCTGGTTCTCGCGGATCTTCTTGTTCAGACTTTCCCTGCGGTCGTCCACGTGAACCCTCAGGGGCGTCGGCAGCGGCCAGGAGACTCCGGCAAACTCGCCCCGGCCTTGGAGCATCTCGGCTAGCTTGGCAGCCGGCTCGTTGTGGCGATCCGCGATCGGAAGCACCACCGCCTGCACCGGCGCCATCCACATCGGGAAAGCCCCGGCGTAGTGCTCCGTCAGGAGGCCGATCATGCGCTCCAGAGAGCCGAAGGGGGCTCGGTGGATCATGATCGGTCGGTGCGGCTTCGAGTCCTCGCCGATGTACTCCAGCTCGAAGCGCTCGGGAAGGTTGTAGTCCACCTGCACGGTTCCCATCTGCCAGTCGCGGCCGAGGGCGTCCTTGACGATCAGGTCGAGCTTGGGCCCATAGAAGGCGGCGTCGCCGGGAGAGACCTCGTAGTCGAGGCCGAGGTCCTTGCAGGCCTGTTCGATGGCGCTCTGAGCGTCCGCCCAATTCTGGGGGTGCCCGATGTACTTGTCGGACGCCTCGTCCCGGGTGCCCAGCCTGACGCGGTAGTCGTGGAGGCCGAGTTTGCGCAGCACGACCATCATCAGGTCCACCACGCCCTTGAACTCGTCCAAGAGCTGGTCCGGCCGCACGAACAGGTGCGAGTCGTCCTGCGTGAAGCCGCGCACCCGGAGCATGCCCGCCAGCTCGCCGGACTGCTCGTACCGGTAAACGGTCCCGAACTCCGCCAAACGGATCGGCAGGTCCCGGTAGCTCCGCATCTGGGAGGAGTAGATCTCGATGTGGAAGGGGCAGTTCATGGGCTTGAGGATGAACGTTTCCTTCTCCTCGTCCTCCATGAACGGGAACATCTTCTCCTTGAACGTGATGATGTGGCCCGACTTCTCGTAGAGCCGCTTCGACGCGATGTGCGGCGTCACGACGGGCAGGTAGCCCCGCCGCAGCTGCTCTTCCTTCAGGAAGTCGCTGAGGACCTCGCGCAGGACGGCGCCCTTCGGCAGCCAGAGCGGCAAGCCGGGCCCGACGCGCGGGGAAAACAGGAACAGTCCCAGCTCGCGGCCCAGAACGCGGTGGTCGCGCTTCTTGGCCTCCTCGAGGCGATGGAGGTAGGCCTCCAGCTCCTCCTTCGTCTCAAACGCCGTGCCGTAGAGCCGGGTAAGCATCTTGTTGCGCGAGTCCCCACGCCAGTAGGCGCCCGCAACGGACATGAGCTTGAAGTGCTTCAGCTCGGCCGTGGACTCCACATGGGGGCCTCTGCACAGGTCGATGAAGTACCGCCGGCGTCCCTGCTTGTCGACGGCCTCCTGCTCGTAGAAGCTGATCGGCTCGTTCTCCGGGACGGCCTCCAGAAGCTCCAGCTTGTACGCTGCCGTCTCTTCGCCCTGCCCCAAGGTGCAGTCGCTCAGCACGATCTTCTTCGCTTCTTCACGGTTCGCCGCCACGCGACGCACGATCGGCTGCTTCAGGTTGGCGAGCTCGCGCATCCGCTGCTCGATCTTCGGCAGGTCCTCCTCGCGGATCGGGACCGGGGACTCCACGTCGTAGTAGAAGCCGTTCTCGATGGGCGGGCCGATCGCGAGCTTGATGCCGGGATAGAGCTCGGTGAGGGCTTGGGCCATCAAATGGGCCGCGGAGTGACGGAGCCGGTAGAGCCGGCTTTCTTCATAGGCCTGTTGCTGCATAGAAACCTCCCATACCAAGGGATCTGCGATGTCGGACGCGGCCCGGATGGGCCGCAAGGGAGATTATGGTTGCTTCGAACCTCGGAGCACAGGACGCCGTCCAACGAAACGGAATGCGACGTCTCTCTCCGATCTGCGTTGCGGCGCTCGCGCTCGTTCCGACCGCATCCTGGGCCCAGGCTGGAGCCAAGGCTTGGCTGGAGTCTGCGCTGACCGGTCTCCGTTCCTCGGGCCGGGTGGCCATCCGCCAAGCGGGCACCTGGGAGTTCGACGGGCGGCAACAGAGCTTCGTCAACGAGCTTTGGTTCGAGGCGTCCCCTGCGGGCGGCACCGGTCCCCGACTGGAGCTGCGGGAGACGTGGGATGGCTCGCTCCTCCGACGCACCGTCGGCGACGGCAGAAACCTCTGGGTCTTCGAACCGGCCGCGAAGCGCTACTCGGTCTGGAACTACGGAGGGTTCGGAGAGAGTCCGTCGGCGGAAGCGCTGCGGCGGCTCTTGGTCGCCTTTCGGGCCAGGGCGAACGGCGCGGCAGGTTGGATGGCCCGGCTGCTGGACGAGGCCTGGGGTTCGGACGGGGCCAGGTGGACGCCGTGGATCCCCTTCGCGACCGAGGCCGTCGCCGGCGGGCTCATCACGCTCCGCAGCCCGGACGACAACCGGGGGTTCCTGTTCGAGGTCGCCGGAAGCCTCGAGGCCGCGCAACTGAGCTCGATCCGCTACGCCCAGCGGGGGACGATCGGCGGCAAGGCGTGGCAGGTGGTCTGGGACGCGAACGTAGGTTGGGCCGAGCCTCCGGAGGGATCGTTCCGGTTCCTGCCGGAGAAGGGGGCCGTGCCCGTGGTGTGGCCCGGCCCGCAGCCGGGCTAAGGCGGCTCAGGCGATGGGCTGCCGGTCGATCTTCAGCACCTTGAAGCGTTTCTTGCCGTCGGGCGTCTCGAACTCAGCCATCTCGCCCGCCACCTTGCCCAGGATCGCCTCGCCGAGCGGGGACTCCATGCTGATCAGGTCTTGGTTGGGATCGGCTTCGGCGGAACTGACCAGCCGCACGCTGAAGACGTCGCCGAACTCCTCGTCCTCAAGCTGGACGAAGGAGCCGGTTCCCACGCGGTCCGTCGGGATGCTCTCCGGATCAAGAATCTGGGCGTTGGCCAGGGTGGCCTTGAGCGTCCCGATCCTGGTTTCGACCATCGCCTGCTCGCGCTTCACCTCGTCGAGCTCGCTGTTGTCCTCGCTGAACTCGCCGTGGGACAGGCTCTCGCGAATGCGCTCCGCGATTTCCGGGCGCTTGATGGTCAGCAGCTCATCCAGCTCCTTCTGCATCGCCGCGTAGCCCTCCGGCGTGATCAGAAGCGGTCCGTGATCGGTTTCCTTCATGGCCATCTTTGGAGATCCTAGGTTCGAAGTCCACGCATTATAACCGCAAAGTCTCGTGGAATGTTCGGTTTTTCGGCCCGGCGCCTGCAGGGCTAGAGCAAGATACGCGGGGCGGCTTCGAAAGGTTCGCAAGGGCGAGCCGCTCGTGCCCGGGCGACGGGTAAATTGGACGCCATGCTGCGAAGAACGGCCGTCGCGTGCTTGCTGGCGTTCGCGTCGGCCTCGCTCGCCCAGCAAGCCGCCGAAGAGCGGCCGAAGTCCCTGTTCGAGACGACGAGCCCGGAGGTGTTCGTGACGGTCACGGAGCACGCCACCGGCGCCGAGACCGTGGAGATCACGCCGAAGGCGATGGTCTATCCCCGGGAGGCTCTGCAGGCCCAGGCCGAGAGACTCGCCGCCGAACTGGGCCAGCGGCCGAGGGGACTGCAGCTCCAATCGGTGGACATCGACGGCTCTGGCAAGCCGGAGATGCGGTTCCTCCGGGCCACCTTCGCCGTGGACGGCCTCATTGAGAGGAACCCGTTGCGTCTCCGCCTGACCCCCATCGTCAGGGCGTTCGCCCAGGGGGATCCTGCCGCCTTCCCGCGGGTGCTCAGCGTGCTGTTTCAGGGCGAGGTCCCCGACCAGCGAACGATCCGGCGCTTCCGATCGTCTTCCGTTCGGGTTGAGGCGCTTTTCCACGAAGACCCGAGGGCCATCGAGTACCGCATCAGGATCGAGCGGCCGGAGCCGCAGGCGATCTCCATCCCCTACAGGGCCGTGGACCCGCCCGCGAGCGCTCCGACGGCGACCGGACCTCGGCGGTCGGGCTTGTGGCTGGTCGTGTCGTTCGTCATCGCCGCGGGAGCGGCGGCAGGCGCGTTGGTATACTCCCTCGTGCTTCGAAGACCCACGAAGCGCGGCTGAAGCCCCCACCCCTTGGAACTCTACGGAACCTCAGAACCATGCGCGAAGCCACCTCCATCCACATTCAGGAACTGGTTGAGATCGGATTCCACGAGCGCGCCTCCGACGTGTTCGTCAAGGCCAACAGCGTGCCGATGATGAGGCAGCACAGCGTGGTCAAGCCGCTTCCGGGCGACTGGCCGGTGCTCACCGCGGCGGATACCGAGCGGATCATCAAGGAGGTCATGACGCCGAAGCAGATCGAGAAGTTCGAGCACACGTTGGAGAGCGACCTCGCCTTCTCGGTCGGCGAGAAGTGCCGCGTGCGGGCGAACATCCACATGCAGCGGGGCTCTTGGGGCATCGTGTGCCGCATCATCCCGCTGACGATCCTCTCCCTGGAGGAGCTCGGGCTTCCGCCGGTGCTCGCGGAGCTCACGAAGCATCGGCAGGGTCTGATCCTGGTCACCGGGCCGACCGGCTGCGGCAAGACGACGACG
>DPBN01000178.1:13541-14049 GCA_003516955.1 Armatimonadota bacterium
CCGCGCCTGCCACATCGTCACCGTCGAAGACCCTCTGGAGTTCGTCCACAAGGACAAGAAGGCGTATGTGACGCAGCGCGAGGTGGGCATCGACACGCTGGACTTCGAGCCTGCCCTGAGGGCGGTGGTCCGCGAGGCCCCGGACGTGATCCTGATCGGAGAAATGCGCGACGTCACCACGATGAACGTCGCCATGCAGGCCGGTGAGACGGGGCACCTGGTCTTCTCGACGGTCCACACCTCGAGCGCCTACGAGACGATGGACCGCATCGTGAACATGTTCCCGCCGCACGAGAAGCAGCACCTGTGCCTGAGGCTCTCCAACGCGCTGCGGGCGATCGTCGCCCAGAAGCTCGTGCCCAGGGCGGACGGCCAGGGGCGAGTCGCCGCGAACGAGATTCTGATCTGCACGCCGACCGTAAGCAAGATGATCGAGGACGGCCACTTCAGCGACCTCTACCACGCCATGAACGAGGGGCAGTACTGGGGGATGCAGACGATGAACCAG
>DPBN01000151.1:0-3200 GCA_003516955.1 Armatimonadota bacterium
GTGCCGGCGGTGACCTGGTAGGGCAGTCGGGCCAGCACGTCGGCCCGCACATAGCCGTCGGCTCCGTTCGACATCAGCACCCTCTGCCAGCCGTTCTTCGGCTCGCCCCGCAGGACCAGGTAGAGGTACCGGGGGACCCGGTAGTACACCCTCGATCTGGCCGAGGGCGCGGCGTGGATCGTGGTGGCCTGCAAGGCCTGGCCCAGCTTGCCGATCACCTTGGGAGACGCAGCGGCGAGGCCGGCGACCAGGATCGCAGAGAGAACCAGGGCGATTCGGACGGATCGCATCACCATCTTTAGGATCGGTCAGGCGCGCACGGCCAACAGGGCCGAAAGGATCGTTCGGCCGTCGGTGCCGCCGAGCAGCTCGTTGGTGGCGCGCTCGGGGTGCGGCATCATTCCCAGTACGTTGCCGCCCTCGCTCAGGATTCCCGCGATGTCGTCGAGCGAGCCGTTCGGGTTGGCCTCGGGCGTGCGCCTTCCGTCGCGGTCCACGTAGCGGAAAGCCACGAGGTCGCGGTCCTGCAGGCGCTTGAGGGTGTCCTCGTCGCACAGGTAGCGGCCCTCTCCGTGCGCGATGGGGATCGCGATCGGCCGGTCGGGCACTCCGCGCGTCCAGAGGCTGGAGCGGTTGCCGGCCTGCAGCCAGACCGTCTTGCAGACGAACTTCTCGGAGAGGTTCCGCATCAGCGCGCCGGGCAGCAGGCCGGCCTCGCAGAGCACCTGGAACCCGTTGCACACGCCGATCACGGGGCGGCCCTCCCGGGCGAACCGGCGCACCTCGTCCAGAATCGGCGCGCGGCTGGCGATCGCGCCGCAGCGCAGGTAGTCGCCGTACGAGAACCCGCCGGGCAGGAAGACGGCGTCGAAACCCGACAGGTCGCGGTCTTCGTGCCAGGCGTAGTCGGCGGCGATGCCCAGGTCGTCCCTCAGGCTGTGGAGCGCGTCCTGGTCGCAGTTGCTGCCCGGGAATCGGACGACGGCCACCCTCACGGCTCAACCTCGATCGTGTAGTCCTCGATCACTGGGTTGGCGAGCAGCTTGTCGCACATGGCGCGCACGCGGGCCTCGTCGTACGTCTCCAGCTGCAGGCGGATCACCTTCCCGATCCGCACGTCCTTCACCTCGTCGAACCCGAGCTTGACCAGCGAGCCGGCGACCGTGCGGCCGGCGGAGTCGAGCAGCGAGGGCTTCAGGGTGACGGTCACGCGCACGGTCGTCATGCCCCGATTGTGGCACGTGGCGCCGCGCTTCTTCCGGCCGCGGCGATTCGGGTTAGAATAGGCGCCGGGGGTTCGACCCGCCGAGGAGAGGGAAGATGCTGATCGGTCCAGAGGAATGCCGCAGGGTGGGCGAGCGGGTGTTCTCGCTGACGGACGCCGACGACGCCGTGGTGAACATCGGCCACTCGCGGGAGGCGCTGACGCGCATCGCCAACAACGCGATCGTGCTGAACGTCTTCACCGAGTCGCGCTCGCTGCAGGTGACCGTGGCCTACGGCAGCCGCAAGGGATCGGCCTCGTGCGACTCTCTGGACGACGATGCCGTCGAGGCGGCGGTCCGCCGCGCCGAGGAGGTGGCCCGCGTGTCCCCGCCCGACCCCGAGTTCCTCCCGTCCCTCGGCCCGCAGGAGTACGTGCCCGTGCAGGCGTGGTTCGAGAAGACCGCCGCGCTCGACGCCGAGGACCGCGCCAGGCTCGCGCTGCGGCTGATCGCGCCGGCCAAGGAGCGGGAGCTGCGGCTCGCCGGAACCGTGGAGACCAGCGAGTCGGCCCAGTGCGTGATGACTAAGAACGGCGCCTTCGGCTACCACCCTCGGACCGACGCACAGATCGGCTGCACCGTGACCGCGCCGGACAGCAGCGGATGGGCGCGCGACGTCACGGTCGACATCGACCGCATCGACCCCGAGAAGCTCGGCCAGGCCGCGGTGGAGCAGGCGCTGAAGTCCGCGAGCCCGAGGCCGCTGGAGCCCGGACGCTACGACGTGGTGCTGATGCCGGCCGCCAGCGGGCACCTCGCCGAGTACCTCGTCTGGTGGGCGGACGCCCGCACCACGCTGGAGGGGCTCACCTACCTTTCCGACCGCTTCGGCCAGAAGCTGTGCGGCGACGAGATCACCATCTACTCAGACCCCTCCGACCCCCGCTTGCCCTCGTGTCCGTTCGACGGCCAGGGCCTCCCCCGGCGCAGGGAGGTCTGGATCGACAAGGGGGTGTTCGGGCAGATGGTTTGGGACCGTTGGACCGCCGCGCAGAACGGCCGCGAGCCGGTCGCCCGCCCAGGCTCGACGATCATGGAGGGCACCGACAAGACGGCCGCGGACCTCATCCGCACCGTCGAGCGAGGCGTGCTGGTGACGCACTTCTGGTACGTGCGCTCGGTCAAGGCCGACGAGACCTTGGTGACCGGCATGACCCGCGACGGCACGTTCCTGATCGAGGACGGCGAGATCGTGGGAGGCGTGCGCAACATGCGCTGGAACGACTCGTGCCTGGGGATGCTTCAGCGCACCGTGGCGATCGGCAAGCCGGGCTCCTGCGCGGACGTCGAGCTGATGCCCAGCCTCTACCCGCCGATCGTCGTCAAGGACTGGAACTTCGTGGCCACGACCGACTTCTAGCCGGCCGACCAGCCGCGGTTGAAGCGCTCCCGTGCCGAGACGGCGCGGTCGATCAGGTCCGGCCCGCCGGACGTGCTGATGTGGCCGACCCGGCCGCCGGGGGCGTCGTTGCCGTACCAGTGCACGCGAACCGTCGGATCGTGCAGGGCCGCCCGCAGCGCCCGGCGCAGGTCACCCGGATCGTCGCGGCGGTAGAGCGACGCGGTGCAAACCGGCAGACCGTCCGGCAGGGCCGGCGTCAGGCCCGCCGCCATGCGGACCAGCTGCTCGAACTGCGACACGCCGCCCCAATCCAGCGTGTGCAGCCCCGATCCGTGCGGACGGGGGACGATCTTGTCGACCAGCAGCTCCCCTCCGTCGTTCTCGAACAGCGTCACCGCGAACAGGCCCTCCCCGCCCACCGCCCGCACCGCCTGCAGGGCGACCGGCGCGGCGTTGGCCCGTCCCGGAAACACCAGGTCGCACACGTGCTGCGTCTGGAAGGTCTCCATCGTGGGGAAGCAGCCGGCGCCCTCCGGGCTGACGTAGACCACCGTCGCCAGCTCTCGCATGTAGGGTACGAACGGCTCGGCCAT
>DPBN01000151.1:3317-4312 GCA_003516955.1 Armatimonadota bacterium
CGGCCATCCATCCCCCGCCGTGCCACAGCGGCCGCAGGGCCTGCAGCTCCGAGGGGTTCCTCGCGAATCGCACGGTTTTGGCGCCGCCCATCGACCCCAACCGCGCCTTGACGGCCATCGGAAAGCCGATCTCCTCCACCGCCCTCTGGCCGTCTCCCTCCAGCGGCACGGCGCGCACCGTGGGCACCCCGTCGCGCAAGAACACCGCCTTCTGAAGCAGCTTGTCCTCGACGACCTCCAGACACTCCGGGTGTGGCAGGATGCGGCTCGGCGGAACGCCCGCGGCCTCGCATGCCTGGCGCAGGGTGGAGGCGGGCAGCTTGTCCGTGAGCACGACTCGGCCGCACGCGGAGAGCAGATCCAGCGCGTCGGCCAAGCCACGCGCCGGAGCTTGGCGCACGCTCAGACCAAGCTCGCTGGCCGCCAGCGCGACGTAGCGAGCCATCGGGCCGCTTCCCAGAATTCCAAGATCGGCGAGGCTCACGGATCGACCACTTGCTCGGGACGTACTTTCAGGGTACCCGCCGCGGGCAGATCCCGCTTGCGGATCACGCCGATCAGCTCGGTTCCGGCGACCCTCGCCCCGCGGCGCGCCGACTCGGCCCGCACCCAGCCCACGATCGGGTCCACCGGCGTGACGTCGGGCATCGTCAGGTTCATGCTCACCTGCGACAGGGCGCGGCTCGCCAAGGGCAGGCCCAGCGCCCGGACCCCCAGGAAGCGCGCGTCGCCCTCGGCGCGGAGGCTGCGAATCCGCCGGGCGAGCTCCTTGGCCACGTCCGGCTCGGGCCGATCCAGATTCACGTTCATCGCGATCAGGAACTCCCGAGCGCCCACGACCGACACGCCCAGGCGCGGGTGCGCCTCGTCCGGGCCGAAGTCGGGGTTCAGCTTGCGGCCGAGCAGCGCGCCGAAGCCGCCTCGGCGCAGGGCGGGGAGCTCCGCCTCGTGGCGGCCCCGCTCCGACTTCTCGTAGAGGAACACCGGCACGCCGA
>DPBN01000042.1 GCA_003516955.1 Armatimonadota bacterium
GCCGACCCGCACCCACCCGCCGGTCGCGAGTTCCTTCCGCTCCTCCGCAAGCGAGCCGATCCGAAACTTCGGCCCTTGCAGGTCCGCCAGCACAGCGACCGGCCCGACCTCCGGGCTGTCCTCTCGGATCCAAGCGATCCACCGCCGCTTCGACTCCCAGTCTCCGTGGCTGCAGTTCACCCTCGCGACGTTCATGCCGGCCTCGATGAGGCCACGCACCTTCTCCCGGGAGTCCACCGCCGGACCCAGCGTGCAGACGATCTTGGTCCTTCGCATCACTTGCCTACCCTTGGTTCCGGAGCCCGCGCCAGATCTCCTCGAACTCCGCCACCGTCCGCTCGAGCACGGAGAGGCCGCCCTCCCAGAACTTGCGGTCCTGCAGGTCCACGCCGAGCGGGCGCAGAAGCTCCGCCGGGCTCTCCGATCCGCCCTTCTCCAAGAGCGCGAGGTACCGTTCGGCGAACGAAGGACCCTCGCGGCGCGACATTTCGAACAGCGACATCACCAGAAGTTCGCCGAACGAATAGGCGTACACGTAGAACGGCGCGGCGATGAAGTGCGACACGTAGCTCCACCAGCACCCGTGCTGCTCGCCCAGGATCAGCGAGTCGCCGAACATCGACTGCAGCTCGTCCTGCCAGATCGCCGCGAACTCCTCGGCCGTGAGCTCCCCGATCTCCCGGCGCTGACGGTGGCACCTCTGCTCGAAACGGAACATCGCGGCCTGACGGAAGATCGTCGCGAACGAGCCCTCGATCTTGGAGGCGTACAGGGCCAGCCGATCCCGGGCCGAGGCCCTCGAGGACAGCTTCTCGAAGACCAACATCTCCCCGAACGTCGACGCGAGCTCCGCCAGCGGCAGCGTGCCGTGGAAGTTGAACAGGGTCTGCTTCCGGCTCAGCGACGCGTGCACGCCGTGCCCCAGCTCGTGCGCCAGAGTGCTGACGTCCTCCAGCTTGCCCAAATAGGAGAGGAACACCAACGGGTGCGTGTCGGGCGTGACGTAACTGCAGAAGGCGCCTCCCTGCTTGCCCGGGCGCACCTCGGCGTCGATCCATCTTCGGTCGAAGAACTCCCGGGCGACCTCTGCCATGCGCGGGGAAAAGGTCCTGAACGCGTCCAGGACGAGCGCCCGAGCTTCCTCGAACGGCATCCGCTCCTTCGACTCGCCGAGCGGCGCGTAACGGTCCACGTGCGTCAGCTCCGGCAGGCCCAGAATCTCGCGCTTGGTGTGGTAGTAGCGGGCCACCATGTCCGAGCGCTCCCGGCAAAGGCCCATCACCAAGTCCACCGTCTCCCTGTCCAGCTCGTTGGTCAGATGCCGGGCGTGCTCGGGGTAAGGGTGCTTGCGGAGCCGGTCCTCGACCGCGTGCGCCTGGATCAGGTTGTTGTAGTTGAAGACCAAAACCCTCTCCATTTCCTTGAGGCCCGCGGTGAGCGAGTCGGCGGCGGCGATCCGCACCGACCGGTCGGCCTCGCGCAACAGGTCGATCACCTGCTCCATCGTGAGCTCGCGAACCTCGCCCGTGCGGGGGTTGCGCAGACGGTAGATGTGGTTGCTGGTCAGCTCTTCGAACAGTCGGACCCAGGCCCGAACCCCCGTGTTGGCCAGCTCCTCCAGAATCACCTCCTCCGGCTCGGAAAGCCGGTGCGGGCTGAGCCGGCGGACCGATTGGAGGTAGTGGCGGTAAGGAGCCAGCTCGGCGGAGCCGGCGATCCGAGCGGCCGTCTGGTCGCTCCAGCCCTGGATCTCCAGCTCGAAGAACATCAGCCGAACGTTGACCGGGGTCATGCGCTCCATCTGCTTCTGCAGGAACGCCCCCAGCTTGGGGTCCGAGGTGTCGGCGGCGAAAAGGAGATGCGCGTAGGTAAGAGGCTTGTACAGATCCTGGTAAATCGACTCGACCTCTCGGATGGCGGACAACACGCGGCCGGCTTCGACGTCCTCCGCTCCCAGCGTTCCTCGATAGGCCTTCTCGAACTCCTCCGCCCGGGCTTCGATCGAGCGCCACAGCTCCTCCAGCTTCGGGTCCGAGGGGTCGGCGAAAAGGTCGGAAAGGTCCCAGCGGACCGGGGCGGAGGCTGCATCGGTGGACTGAGGCATGGCCCATTATGCACAGCGACCTGCCATCATCCGACCCATGGCGCATCTGGAGGAGGCCGGTTGGCAGGCGCTGGCGGAGGAGCTGAACGCTCACGCCGAGCGACTGCGGGGCACCGCGGGATTCTGGGTGGAGGAGCTGCGGGGCGCTCGAAGCGCCGGCCGACTGGCGGACCGCCCGTTTCCAACCGCGTCAACGATCAAGACGGCCCTCATGGTCGCGGTCCTGCGGGAGGTGGAGGCCGGCCGCATGGCCTGGACCGAGACGCTGCCCGTGCCTCCGCCAGACCGACGCGAGCTCAGTCCCTGGTCGTGGTTCTTCCCGGAGGGCCAGCCGATCGACGTCGACGGATGGGTCAACCTGATGATCGGATACAGCGACAACACCGCCACGATCGTCCTCCGCGACCGCGTCGGTACCGAGACGATCAACCGGATGCTGGAAGAACTGGGCTTTCGCCACACGAGGTTCCTTTCCGGCACCCCTCCCGACTCCGCCATGCTTGCGGAGCTGCGGGCCACATTCGGCCTCGGCGTGACCACTCCCAGAGAGATGGCACGCCTCCTCAAGGGGATCGCCCTCGGCCATTGGGCCGGCCCGGCCGCCTCCGAGCGGATGGTGCGCATCCTATCCCACCAGTATTGGGACAACCTCATTGCCTCAGCCGTGCCACCGTGCGTCCTGTGCGCGAGCAAGTCGGGCTTCGTGGCCTCGTCCCGGTCCGACACCGCGATCGTGTTCGGTCCAACTCCCTACGTCGCGGCCTTCTACACATCGGACCTGTGCGACCGGAGCTGGGGTCCGAACAACGAGGCTGTGCGCTGGATTCGCGAGGCCTCGGGCATCGTCTGGAGGAGGCTCGCGCCCGAGGCCCACTATGAGCCCCCACCCGGCTGGGATCGGCTCCTGCCACGAGGCGGGGGCTTCGACGAGGAGGTCTAGGACCCGTCGACCCTGGCCTCCAGCCTTTCCAAGTCCCGGATCGTCAGCGTCCGATGGGCCGTCCTCAGCCAACCGTTCCGTTGCCACGCGGAGAGCACGCGGATCGCGGTCTCCACGGTGGTGCCGGCGAGGTAGGCCAGCTCCTGGCGCGTCAGGGGGATGGTGAGCGTCCAGCCGTCTTCGTTGCGCACGCCGTAGGACTCGACGAGCCAGAGCAGCACCGCGGCGATCCGGCCGTCGACGCGTCCCGACACGGACTTCGCCAAGAAGCCGTAGGCCGCCTTCAGGCGCTCCGTCGTGCGCCGCACCAGCCTGTCCTTCAGTTCGTCGGAGCGCTCGTACGCCTCCGTCGCCCGCGCCGGATCCAGCCGCACCAGTTGAACGCGGGTGATGGCGACGGCGTCCAGAGGCAACGCCCGCTGTTCGATCGCCGACAGCAGGCCCAGGGTGTGACCCGGTCCCATCAGCTCCACAGCCACCTCTCTGCCGGACGCCGTGGTCTGGCTCATCCGCACAAAGCCGGTGCCGACAACACCCACGAAGCTCGGACTGTCTCCGCGAAGCCACAGAATCTCGCCCGGCTGGAACTCGGCGACGCTCGCGCCTTGGGCGAGGGTCGTCAGTTCCTCTCGTGAAAGCACCCCAAAAACGGTGCTCCGGCTCAGGACCTCCACCACCGAAGGCGGCACCCTCATGTCGATCCGTACAACCTTCCTTCGTCGAGCATAGCCAGATAGTTGTCCAGAGGAAGGTAGTTCGCCACGCTGTTGCCCGTCCCGAGGCAGTAGCCGCCACCCGGCTGGCACACGTCCAGCGTCTCCCGGACCCTCTGCCGAACTTGGGACTCCGTCGCCCGGCAGAGGAAGTCCATGTCGATCCCGCCGAGGAGCGCCACGCGGTCTCCGTGCAGCCTCTTGGCCTCCGTGACCGGCTGGATCACGTCCTCGAACGAGTGCCTCGCATCGATTCGCACGTCGTCCAGCAGGTCCGGCAGAATCTCGTCCAGCTTTCCGCACGAGTGGAGCCAGTACTGTCGCCCAGAATCGTGAGCCATTCTGGAGAGCTCGCGGTGGCCCGGCAACACGTAGCGCCGAAGGTCGTCCGGACCGATCAGCGTTCCCGTCCGGAAGCCCATGTCGTCCGAGGCGAACACCGCCTGCACGCGGTCGTACGAGAGAAGCCGCTCGACGTAGCGCCGCTCGAAGTCGATGATTCGGTCCGAGATCGCCCGAACGAGGTCCGGCGCGTCGAACAGCGCGTAGCACAGCGTCTCGTAGCCCATCAGCCAAGTGAGGTTCTCCGCGATGTGCCCGCAGAGCCCACCGACCAGCAGCATGTCGTCCGGCAGCTCGCGGCTGAGGTAAGCGAGGCCGGAGTCGTCCGCGTCGTCCGCGCAGGGCCACGGGTAGCGCTCGAACGACTCCCAATCGGTGATCGGACCCACGTGCTCGTTCACGAACGACCGACCGCCTTCTCGCCGCAGGTCCGCGGTGTCCTCGGCGGTCTCTCGGTTCAGCGGCCAGTCGATGCCGGTGAGGCCCCAGGTCGCGTGGTCGTAGCCGAGGAACCGTTGCATCGCCACGTGCCGCTTCGGACCGGCGAGCGGATCGTTGGGGTCGATGCCCTCCCACACGCCGTAGCGCTCGTCCAGGGCCACCTGAACCTCCCAGTCCAGATACAGGTCCAGAAAGTGGACCCGCTCGGGAGTGCCCTCCCGCCGCAGGTTGCGCAGCAGCGCTTCGCCGTCGATGCGGATCGCCCTTTGAAACGGACTCGTCATGATGCGCGCCTCTTCAGCCGCGGGCAGAATACCCATCGGCGCGAAGCCAGCGAACCATGTCCACGCATCGCCTGGCGGCCAAAACGTCGTGGACCCGCAGCACCCGAACGCCTTGGAGCTGCGCCCAGACCTGCACGGCCAGCGTCCCCTCCAGCCGATCGCCCACGGGCAAGGGCGCGGCTTCGTTGCCCAGGACGCGACCGATGAACGACTTCCGGCTCACCCCAAGCAGGACGGGATAGCCCGTGCCGACGAGCCGGTCCAGAGACCGCAGGAGCGCCCGGTTGTGTTCGGTCGTCTTGCCGAATCCGATGCCCGGATCAATCCAGACGTCCTGCGCCGCCTTGCCCCGCCGCACGGCCTCACCAGCCTGATGAAGCAGGAACTCCCGAACCTCCGCCACCACGTCCTGGTAGCTCGGCTGAATCTGCATCGTCGCCGGCTCGCCCTGCATGTGCATGATGGACACGGCGCAGGGCCGCGAACACACCAGGTCCATCATGGCCGGGTCCCTCAGGCCAGAGACATCGTTCACCACCGAAGCCCCGCCTTCCAGCGCTCGGCGCGCCACCTCAGCCTTTCGCGTGTCGATGCTCACTGGCACGCCACGCCCCGCCAAACGCTCCACGACCGAACCCACCCGAGACCACTCCTCGTCGACCGGCACCTCCGAGGCGCCGGGGCGGGTGGACTCTCCGCCCACATCCACCAGGTCCGCCCCCTCGTCCACCATCCGAAGGGCGCGGTCCAAAGCGGCGGAAGGATTCAAGAATGCGCCCCCGTCGCTGAACGAATCGGGGGTCACGTTCAGGATCCCCATCACGGCCGGCCGGTCTGCGGGCAGACGGAGCATCGCGTCAAGTGGCTTCCTGCAAGCCGAACGCGTCGTGAAGCAGGCTGACCGCTCGCCGGGTCTCCGACTCCAAGATCAGCAGGCTCATCGAGAGCTCGCTGTCGCTGGTCTGGAGCACCGCGATCTGGTTCTCCGCCAGCACCCGGATCGCCCGATGGAAGACCCCGGGCTGCTGCAGGTACTCGTGGCCGATCACCGACACCATCGTGCAGCTCTCCGTGACGTCTGCCCGGATGCGCACGACCGGCCCGAAGCGCTCCAGGAGCGCCGCCTGCGTCTGGACCGCCTTCGTCTCGACCTGCCCGATCTGCATCAGATAGATCGCGCGCTCCTCACCCACCGGAACAACCAGGCCGTTCAGCAGGCTCTCCACCATCGGATACTGCGTGCGCGGCACCGCGAATCCCGTCCCATCGGGACTCAGGTTCAGCATGTGCAGGTTCACGCCGTTGACCGCCATCGCGTGGTAGATCCTGCTGGCCAGCTCGCGCCGGTGCGCGGCCGGCGCCGGTGAGAAATCGAAGCTGAGGAAGACCAGCTTGCCGCTGTGGGTGACTCCCGTGATCCGGCGGCCCGGCAACTTGTCCAGCGGCACGATCTCCGTTCCCGGGGCGTCGCTGAAGGTGCTCTTGACGAACAGCGGGATGCTGTAGCGCATCGCGATCTCCGCGGCCCGGGGATGCAGCACCTTGGCCCCGAGGTGCGCGATCTCCGCGACCTCCTCGTAGGTCACCTTCCGCAGGGTGGGCGCGTCGGGCACGTAGTCCGGGTCGGCCGTCTTGACCCCGTCGACGTCGGTGTAGATCTCCACGGCCACCGCCTGCAACGCGGCTCCCAAGGCGGAGGCCGTCGTGTCCGACCCGCCCCTGCCCAGCGTGGTCACTTCACCGGGACCAACCTCCCCGCCCGGCTCGATCGTCCCCTGGAACCCGCACACCACGGGCACCAATCCCTGCCCGAGCCAGCGGAGCAGGTTGCTGGGCTCGATCCGCCGTATCCTGGCGTTGCCGTACTCCGGGTCCGTGAAGATCCCCGCCTGTTGGCCGGTCACCGCCACGGCCGGATAGCCCATGGACTTGAGCACCTGCGTGAAGATCACCGAGGAGAGGATCTCGCCGCAAGCCATGAGCAGGTCGGTCTCCCGCCGGTTGGGCGACGTGTGGGGATCGACCTCGTGCAGCACCGACAGCAGCGTGTCCGTCGCGTAGGGCGCGCCCTTGCGGCCAATGGCACTGACCACGACCACCGGCGAGTATCCGGCCTCCCGGGCGCTGATCACCCTGCTGGCGCTGAGGGCCCGAGCCTCCGGGGTCGCGACGCTCGTGCCGCCGAACTTCATCACAAGGATCTTCATCGGCCAGCCTCCAGCAGCGTCGTTCGGAACTCCTCGGCCACCCTCTCGCTGCCCTCGGTCTCGATCACGAGCATCAGGCTGTCGTGCATGTCCCCGACGTGGCTCACGGCGCAGCCGCTCTCCAGCGCGCGGTGAACGATGCTGGCCATCAGGCCCTCCTCGTCGCGCATGTTCGCTGCGTGCACCATCAGGACGCTCCGGCCGGACTCCACCGAGGTGTGCCCCGGTAGCCGCTCCGCCACGCGCCTGATGGCCTCCTGCTGCGAATCGGGGACGAGAAAGGACAGGCCGCTCTGGGTCAGCTTCAGGAAGTCGAGGCTGATCCCCGCCTCCGCGACGATCTGAAGCACTTCCAGCCGCAGATCCGCCAAAGATTCGCTGAGACCGGTGACGTGCACCTGCGTGAACCCGTGCCGCAACTCGACCTTGTGCACGCCGGGCCTGATCTCGAAGTCGTGTCGGTCCACCCCTTACTCGCTCCCGGCTAGAATCTTCTCCGCCTGCTCGAACACCTCCGGCGCGAACCGCAAGCCGCTGGCCTTCGCGTTCTCCTCGATCTGCTCCGGCTTGGTCGCGCCCACGATGACCGAGCTCACCTCAGACCGGCGCAGGATCCAGGCGAGAGCAAACTGGGCGAGCGAGCACCCATGGTCCTGAGCGAACGCCTTCAGATCTTGGACCCGCTGCAGCAGGGCCTGGTCCTGCAGCATGCCCATCCACATGTTCGACTCGGGGTCCGCGCCGCGGCTGCCGGCGGGCGGCTCGCTGCCAGGCAGGTACTTGCCCGTGAGAATGCCCTGAGCCAGCGGCGAGAACACCACAAGACCGAGTCCAAAGTGGGCGCACGTCGGCATCACCGCGCTCTCGATGGACCGGTTCAGCATGCTGTAGCTCGGCTGGTTGCTGGCAGGCGGGTTGGCGTTGAGCTGCCGGCACAGACCCACCACTTCGGCGATCTGCTGGCTCTGCCACTCGCTGACGCCCCAGTACAGCACCTTGCCTTGTCGAACCAGGTCGTCGATGGCCCGCACCGTCTCGTCCAGAGGGGTCTCGGCGTCGAACCGATGGAACTGGAACAGATCGATGTAGTCCGTCTCCAGCCGCCTGAGCGAGTTGTGCACCGACTCGAAGATGTGCTTCCGGCTGAGGCCCCGATCGTTCGGGTTCTCGCTCATCGGAAAGAAGCACTTGGTGGCGATGACCAGGTCCTCGCGCCGGAGCCCCTTCACCGCGCGCGCCAGAGCCTTCTCCGCCTCGCCGCGGTTGTACGCGTCCGCCGTGTCGAACGTCGTGACTCCGAGCTCGAAGGCGCGACGGACGACGCGCGTCGTCGCCTCCTGATCCAGCGTGCGACCGTGCGTGAGCCATCCCCCCAGCGACACCTCGCTCACGCGAACACCGTAGCGACCCAATCGGCGGTACTGCATAGGTCTAGGTTACCCCTGCACCGCCGGGCCCGTCCCAAGCGCGGGCTTCATCGGAACGCCAGCAGAACCGCAACCGGCTTCTCCGGATCGCCGTAGGCCCGCACCGGCGCCAACTCGCCCGACTGGAGCGCTTCCAAGCACAATTCCGACCACTTCAGCTCCCAATTCTTGAACTGATCTTCGTCCCTTGGGACACGGACGCCGTGCAAGGCTGCGGCGAACCGCGCCCGGCGGGTTCCGTCGTAGGCGAGGTTGACGTACACGTGGCTGAACCCGAGCGACCTCATCGCCTCGGCGTACTGGGCCCCGTCCTGCAGGTCGTCGTAGGGAATCAACGTCGAGTGCCCCGGATTGGCCCACACGTAGGGTACGTTCAACAAATAGCCGAAAACCTCATCATAGAGAGCGACCTTACCGTTCTGAGCCAAATGGTTGATGTCGCCAGCGGGACGTGCGAACGGCACCCTGGAGGCGACGTAGTCGGAACGGCTGACGGCGCCAACCACCACCGGAATCTGGCTCGAAGTCACGAGGAGGTAGACCAGCGCCACGCTGTAGGCGGCCTGACCCACAACGACCGCGCGGCCCGCGGCGGAGAGCAGCCTCGAGCGGCGGTGCCCCCAAAGCTCCCCCGCCGCGAGCGCGAGCAGGGGCGCCAAGCCGAGGATGTATCGGCTCTGCTGGCTCAACAGGAACCATGCGCCGAGGGAGAGCCAGACGTAGACCAAAACGCTCGGCCACGGCTGGCCGCCGCGCAGCAGAAGCAGCGTCGCCACCGAGAGGCAGGCCACGGCCGCCACGCCGACCGCACCGATCGGAAAGCCCCTCCCCTCCGTCTGCCCTGGATTCACGTAGCGGCCAGGCTGGTAGGCCAAGCCCAGCACGGCATGGCCGAATGCGGTTTTGTCCAGCCCTGCACCTGTCCAACCTACACCGAACGTCTGCTGCTCACGACGGTAGATCTCAGCGCGGCGCTGGTCCCATCCCGTGCCGCCGAGCCGTTCGTAGAAGAACGGAAACACCGGGTTGCCGCTCCAGGCGACATTGCGCACGTACCAGGGGGCACCCACCGCGATGCACAAGGCCAAGGCGACGACCCAGGTCCGCCCCCCAGACCCAGCCCGCCACAC
>DPBN01000363.1 GCA_003516955.1 Armatimonadota bacterium
CGCAGGCGATCCACGCAGTCCACAGCATCGCGCGGCACTATCCCGTCTGGTTTCTGCACCCCGCGCCTGCTCCGCAACCGCAGCCATGGCTCTGATCGACACCTTCCCCAATCCGGCGCCGCATCGGGACTATGTGATCACGCACGTTTGTCCCGAGTTCACCAGCGTCTGCCCCAAGACCGGCCAGCCGGACTTCGCCACGATCGAGCTCGAGTACATCCCGGACCAGCTGTGCATCGAGCTCAAGTCGCTCAAGCTGTACTACTTCTCGTTTCGGAACCAGGGCATCTTCTACGAGGCCGTCGTGAACCGCCTCTTGGACGAGCTCGCGGAGGCCTGCCGCCCGAGGTGGATGCGGGTCACCGGTCGGTTCAACACGCGGGGTGGCATCCACTCGGTCGTCGTGGCGGAGACCGGCAGAAGGACATGATCCAATCGATCCTGATCTCCGAGGCGCAGATCCAGGCGAAGCTCGACGAAATCGCCGAGCAGATCCGCGCCGATTACGGCGACCGGCCTCTCCTTCTGCTGGCCGTGCTGAAGGGCAGCTTTCTGGTCGTCTCCGATCTGTGCCGACGCCTGGGCGACAACGTCACCGTGGACTTCGTTCAGGTGAGCAGCTACGGCAACGGCCGCAAGTCGAGCGGCAACGTCCAGATCCGGAAGGACCTCGACATCAACATCGAAGGGCTGGACGTGCTGATCGTCGAGGACATCGTCGACTCGGGCCAGACTCTGGATCACCTGCTGCAGATCCTGCGCACGCGCAACCCCAACTCCTTGAAGGTCTTCGCGCTTCTGTCGAAGCCCACGGCCCGGGTGCTGCACGTCCCGCTGGACTACGTCGGGTTCGAGATCCCGGACGCATTTGTGGTAGGATATGGTCTAGACTTCGCAGAGCGATACCGCAATCTGCGGGACATCGCCGTTCTGAGCGAAGACGAGTCTTCCCTAGCCCCCTGAGGGCGCGCTCCGTTGAAGTCCGCTCCAGCCTCGCTCTGGTACACAGGTCCGATATGAGCCATCAGTTCCGTCCACGCAAGTCGCAGGATGGCCAGTCCTCCCGCCGACGCGGTCGAAGCCGGGAGGGCCTGCCCAAGACCGACAACCCTTCCGATCTCGAGCAGCTTCCGGAGATCGATTTCGCCTACTTCGACAGGATGGCGCCCACCGAGCTGCTGAAGGCCGCCAAGGCGGCCGACGTGCCCACCAACCTGCCTCGGCACGAGGTGATCCACCAGCTGCTCATGAAGGCCAACGCGGAGGCCGGCGCGATCTACGGGTCGGGCATCCTGGAGATGGTCAACGAGGGCTGGGGTTTCCTGCGCCAGCCGAGCTACGTCCCGACCCCGAACGACATCTACGTCTCCCAGTCCCAGATCAAGCGGTTCGGGCTGCGTCCGGGCGACATGGTGTTCGGCCTGATCCGCCCCCCGAAGGAGGGTGAGAAGTACCCGGGCATGCTGCGCGTCGAGTCCGCGAACGGCATCGGCGCCACTTCCCCGGAGATGCAGCACCGCAAGACGTTCGACTCGCTGACGCCGCTCCACCCGGAGGAGCGGTACGTCATGGAGACGACCTCGGACAACATCATCGCCCGCGTCATCGACCTCATCTCGCCCATCGGCAAGGGGCAGCGCGGGCTGATCGTCTCGCCACCGAAGGCCGGAAAGACGACGATCCTGAAGACGATCGCCAACTCGATCACCAAGAACCACCCCGAGGCGTACCTGATGGTGCTGCTGGTGGACGAGCGCCCCGAAGAGGTCACCGACTTCCGCCGATCGGTGCGTGGCCAGGTGGTCAGCTCCACGTTCGACGAGCCGCCGGAGAACCACATGAGGGTCGCGGACCTCTGCCTGGAGCAGGCCAAGCGGCTGGTCGAGGCCGGAAACGACGTCGTGATCCTGCTGGACTCTCTCACGAGGCTCTCCCGCGCGAGCAACCTCACCATCAACCCCTCCGGGCGCACGCTGTCGGGCGGTCTGGACCCCTCGGCGCTCTACCGACCTCGGAGGTTCTTCGGGGCAGCCCGCAACATCGAGGAGGGAGGCTCGCTCACCGTCATCGCCACCGCGCTGGTGGACACCGGAAGCCGCATGGACGACGCGATCTTCGAGGAGTTCAAGGGCACCGGCAACATGGAGATCGTGCTGGACCGCGACCTCGCCGAGAGACGCATCTGGCCCGCCATCGACGTCAAGCGCAGCTCGACCCGCCACGAGGAGAAGCTGTTCCGGCCCGGAGAGATGGAGGCCATCGTCCAGCTGCATCGTCTCCTGGCCAACCAGAAGGACTCCATCGAGGCCACGGAGTCGCTCATCCGTCTGCTAAAGCGGACCCCCGACAACGCGTCCTTCCTGGAGAGCGTCATCCAGCGCACCAGGGCGACCGTGTAGCGGGGGTATCTTACGGCCATGCCGGACGATCCTGAAGATCGCGAAGAGCCCGACAACCTCGACGAGCCGCCGTCGTTCTTCCGGTTCGACGGCGAGGAGCCGGAGCGCGAGGAGGTCTCCTACGGGGACCCCGTGGAGGTGACGGTTGAGGGCGTCTATCAGGCGGAGACCGGCAACAAGGTCGCGCAGTTCGTCGTTCTCACCGACGGCACGCGCAAGCTGCCGATCGCGATCGGGCCCTTCGAGGCCCAGTCAATCGCGATGGCGCTGGAGGGCGAGCGGCCGGACCGCCCCATCACGCACGACTTCATCAAGAATCTTCTGGAGCGGCTCGGGGTCACCGTCGACCGCGTGCTCATCGACGACCTCTGGAGCGACGTGTTCTACGCCAAGCTCGTCCTCCATACGGAGAAGGACGAGATCGAGGTCGATGTGCGCCCCTCCGACGCCATCGCAGTCGGCCTGCGCTGCAACGCCCCGATCTTCGTCCTCGAGGGGATCTTGGACTCCGGATTCGCCTGATCGAGCCGATCAGGCGCGGCCGGCCAGCATGGCGTCGACAACTGCCTGCGCGTCGTCGGCGATCTGGGCCACCGTGGAAGGCAGCATGTAGCACGGAGCCGTGAACACGCGGTTCCGCTCGTCCGACACGGCGCGACCGTGGTCGCTCGGTTCGTGCTTTCCGCCCATCTTCTCGATGGCGGCCGCCGTCTCGACGTCGTGCCCCACCGTCACCTTGGCTCCCAGCACCTTGGCGAGCAAAACCGGAGCGATGCAGAGCGCACCGATCGGCTTGCCGAGGCGGTGGGTGTCGCGGATCGCCCGCTCCACTTCCGTCAGCACGCGCATCGCGGCGCCGTCGGTGGCGAAGGTGCACAGGTTCTTCGCGGCTCCGAAGCCCCCCGGAAACAGCAGCCCGTCGTGCTCCTCAGCCCTGTACTCCGCCAGCGGGAGGATCTCGCCCCTGGCCAGGCGGGCGGCCTCCACCAGCACGCTCCGCCGCGTTCCATCGGGCCTCTTCGTAAGATGGTCGATCGTCTCGAACTCCACGTCCGGCGCGAAGAAGCGGCACTCCCCGCCCCGCCGGGCGACCGCCAGCATGCAGGCTACCGCCTCGTGGATCTCCGATCCGTCGAAGACGCCGCAACCAGAAAGAACGATCGCGATCCTCATCGCCTACACCTCCTCTGCAACGTTATACCGGGACTGCTGGCCTGATGGTCCCTCCCCAGCGCCATGCCCGGGGCGATACGAGGTACTCTGGTATGGGATGGTCACCCAAGTTCCCAAACGTCCGGCAGGCAAGCCTGTCCACGTGTGCCTCGACTACGGCGTTGAGATCGACGCGCCGATCGGACGGGTGTGGAAGGCGACCTCCACCACCGACGGGCTCCGCCTTTGGTACTCTGAGACCGCGGTGATCGAGGAAGGCATCGGAGGGAGGCTCTACTGGGGCGACCCCAAGAGCACGCCGAAGGACCAGAACCTCATCAGCAAGGTCGTCTGCATGGACCCTCAGAGGCTCCTGCTGCTCAAGGCACTCCATCTGCCCAGCACCATGCCGAACCGCCGCGCGGCGAGGGGCGTTTGGAGCGCGATCTACCTTTCCCCGCTGCCGGGCGAGCGCACCCTGGTGGAGGTGCGGTGCCTCACCACGTGCGACCCGCGTTCGTTCGCCGCCCTGGCGGAGTCCATGCGCGAATCCGCCAAGCGGTCTCTCGAGCGCCTGAAGATCGCCCTCGAGAGCTCACAGGTACCAGTCGATGGGGACGGCGACCTTGAGGATGAGGCGGCTCTGGAAGGTTGAGGCGTTCGGGTCGCCGAGAACGACGAAGTACTCCATGCCGCGGTTGCCGCTCTGCCGGAAGGCGAGGTACGCGTTGGTGTCGTCGTCGGCCCTCACCAGACGGCCGCTCACCGACTGGTCGTGGCCCAAGTCCCACGTGGCGCTGAAGATGGTCTGCTCCCGCACTCCGTCCTGCTGGACCCACTGGTGGCGAAAGCTCAGCTGCAGGCGCTGCCAGGGCCGATAGAGGAAGCTCGCGACCACCGTCTGATAGTCCGACCCGCCGAGCCGCCCGCCGACACAGTCGAGCTGCCACCTGCGGTAGGGATCCCGGCGCGGCTTCTCGATGCTGACGCGGAAGGTCTCGTCGTCGAACTCGAAGTAGGTTCCTTTCGTGTACGTGAGGTCCAGATCCAGTCCGTCCTGCCAGGTGGTGGAAGTCGACAGTTGCAGGTTGTCGCGATAGCGATCGCCGCCGAACGTGGTGTACGACACTCCGGAGAGCGTCAAGCCGGCCTCGGATAGGCCGTGCCGGCGCGTGGGCCTGGTATAGTCGACCCTCCAGTTCGCGCCCTTCAGGTCCTGCTCCGGCGAGAAACCCACCCTCGGGAAGAAGTCCGGCGACACCTCGACGTACTCCCCGTAGGCGCTGAGCCCACCGCCCGAGTAGAAGCCGCCGACGTTCGTCCGCTGGCCGTAGCCGCGCTCCGAATCGTCCGTCAGCATCGTGCCAAAGTACAGGTTGGTCGCGCCGACCAATCGGTTGACCTGAACCATCGCCGCCCGGTGGTCGTTCGCGTCGCCGTCCTGCAGCACCGCGCCGATGTTGACGTTGGTCTTGTCGTCGAACCTCCTTCCGACCCCGGCGACGAACAGCGTCTCCTCGCCGAAGGTGGAGAGCCCCAGCGCCGAAACGGTGGTCTTGGCGTCCGCCTTGCCGAACACCTTCGCACCGACGTCGAAGCTCCCCACCCTCTGGCTGGCGAAGATCTTCTGGTCGTTGCCCATCTTCAGGTACTCCGCGCCCTCCAGGAAGAACGGCCGCGACTCGTTGGTCAGGCGCTGGAAGTAGCTGAAGTCCAGGCTGAGGATGTCGTTCTCGATGTTCCGGAAATCAGGCCGAACGGTGGCGATCGCCTCCAGCGTTCCGGTCAGCGACATCTTGGCGTCGAGCCCGCCGTCCAGAACGCCCGCCTCGTCCTCGTAGCCGGCATAGAGGAACGGCAGCAGCTTCATGGCCCGTCTCCGGTCCACCGGAGGAATCCGCACACCCTCCCAGCGCGCCATGTTCCCCACCTGGCCGTTGCGGGTGTCGCACCAACGATAGGTCCGCTGGTCGCGCGACACGTACCGGTAGACGTTGATGCGCACCGTGCGCGGGCCTGCCTCTGGAAGCCGCAGAATCTCCCAAGGGATCCGGGCCTCGACCTCCCAGCCCTTCTCGGTCCGCCGACCCTTGGCGGCGATCTCGCCCACCCACTCCCTCTTGGGGGCACGACCGCCGGCGATGCGGATCGCGGTACCGCCTGACGCGTTCATTTCGAACTCGTTGAAGTCGGCGAGCGTGCCGAACGGGTCGATCACCACGCCCACGAGGTCGTTGCCCTTCAGGTTGGCGTTGTTGCGGTACTCGTCGGCCTTGATCTTCCCCGGCGTGGGGTCGTCGGCCTGGGCAGCGAAGTACACGTACCGGTCGTCGTAGCCGATCCAGAAGCGGGTCGCGTACGGCTCCGGCGAACCGGTCTCGGCGTCGTGCAACCCCGAGCCGCTCGCGGCCTCCGCCCACTCCTCCTCCAGAACCGTTCCGTCCAGGTTCGGCGGAGTGGACAACCGGCCGCCCGCGAGCTCCTGCCGCCCAGCAGCGGCCAAGGAACCCGCCAAGCAGGTGAACGCAAGAACCAAAGACCAGCGCACCGGAGGTCTTTATACTCCGATCTGGCCGCTCTCCGCTGGCGGCTCTGCTCCGGGCGTCCGAGGTCCCGACCCGTCGCGACGGGTACACTGGGGTCTCGTGGGGAAGCGGAAAGAGCCTCGACCGCCGGTCTGGTACCTGAACAGCTCGTTCTGGTTCGCAGCGATGCTGCTCGCGGTGGCAATCGTCGGCCTCCCCTTCCTCGGAGGCGAAGACGCCATCCGCGACCCCGGGCAGAAGCGGGAGAACGGACTCGTGTGGATGTATCTCGCCGGAGCCGCGATCATGGCTCTGAACGGCTGGCTCAGCCACCAGCACGCGGCGAAGGCGTTCGAAGAGGCCTCCGCCACAACGAAGGATTCCTGACTATGGTCTACTGTTCCTGCGGAAAACCGATCGAGAAGATTCCGAGCTGGATGCAGCGGGTGAACGTGGAGTTCGTGTGCAACAACTGCCCGAACCGGAAGCACCAGAACATCACCCAGCTGGACCTGACCGCCGTGCTGCCGGCGACGCCCAACCTCAACGAACCGCAGGACCTGCCGGAGATCGACGAAGAGCTCGAAGCCGAATAGCGCTCACCTCCGGGCCGGTTCCTCGCGCATCACGAGGATCAGCGAGGGGGCCTTCTCGTCGCCGAGCTCCCTCGCGCATCCTACTCGGATCTCATCCAAGTCGACCACCGCGTAGCGGTGGATCACGAGGTTCGCCACAAGCTTCCCTTCGTGGTACCAGACCGAGGCGTCAAGAACCCCTTCTTGAGATTGCAGAAACGACTCCGTTTCCCTCGTGTCCGGTCTGTTGCGGTCCAAGGCGCCATTGCCCATAGTCGTCTTTTCGGCTGGCAAAAGTGCCGGCTGGAGGGCAAGGAAAGAGCGATGGGCCTTTCGTCCCTTCTCGAATCAGCTTTCCACAGAGACCTGAAGGCTTGCGGACCGCCCCTGAAACTCAGCGGGCCACAGCCGCCAATCCGGCCGGGCGGATTCGAGCCTCCTCCTCGCCTGGTCGCGCGCCTCCTGGCTGGCGAAGGCACCGAACACGGCGCTGCCC
>DPBN01000237.1 GCA_003516955.1 Armatimonadota bacterium
GCTCCGACTCAGGAACATCGCCGAGCTCCGCGCGCAGCGCCTCCGCGGCGGCCTGCTCCGCCTTTTCGCGGTCTTCCTCCGAAAGGATCGCGCTGGCGAGCCGGTCGTTCAGCTCCGACGCCTTTCGGGCCTCCTCCGGCGAGGCCCCCTCGGCCTCCGCGATCAGCCTGCTCTGCAACACCAGGATGTCCCGCCCCGGCACGGCCGTGCCAGCCAAAAGCACCACGAACGCCACGTCGGGGTTTCCGGCGGCGACCATCGGCGCGATCAACCCGCCCTCGCTGTGGCCCATCAACCCGATCCGTTTGGGGTCGACGTCGGAGCGAGAGCGCAGGAACCGAACCGCCGCCTTGGCGTCGGAGGCGAAGTCGTCCGACGTTGCCGAGCTGAACAAGCCGGTCGACTTACCGACGCCCCGGTCGTCGTACCGCAGAGAGGCCACCCCGGCCCTCGCCAACGCGTCGGCCCACACCGCGAACGGCTTGTGATCGAACAGCGTCTCGTCCCGATCCTGCGGCCCCGAGCCGGTGATCAGCACCACGCACGGGAACGGGCCCTCCCCTTCAGGCTTGGCGAGGGTTCCGGCCAGGCGGACGCCGGGCGCCTCGGGGTTGTCGAACTGGACCTCCTCGACCGCATAGGGGAACGGCGGGACCGGGGTCTGCGGCCTCTTCGGCGGCTCGATCTTCGGTTCGCCCTGCATCAGCGTGAGCGGCAGCTCCATGCCGCTCTGGCGGAACACGCCGACGGCCCAGTTCCCCGACGGACTCAGCTTCCCGACGAACGAGGCGCCGAGCGGCCTCACCTCGAAACGCAGCTCCCCTTTCCTGCGCTCAAAGACGGTGACCGAGATGCCCTTCGCGCCCTGCTCGGGCACGTCCATCGTAACGGTCTTGCCCTCCGCGCGCAGGATCAGCGTCAGTTTCGATCCGCCGACCGAGAGCGTGCCGTGCCAGACCTCCGCCGCGCCCAGACAGAACGCCGCGAGCAACGCCGCCGCCATCAGGAGCCTCATCATGAGCCGACTATGGCACAGCCGGGAGCTTCGCGGACCGGGTGGGGGTAGATTGGGACGATGCTGCAGGCGGTGACCGAGGAGCGCATTCGAGTCCGATACGGCGAGACGGACCAGATGGGCCACGCGTACTACGGCAGCTACCTACTATGGTTCGAGCAGGCCCGCGGCGCCTGGTGCAGGGATCGCGGCTTCACGTACCGGGGCCTGGAGGAGATGGGCTACCGGCTCCCGGTGGTCGAGGCCCACGTCCGATACAAGGGCCAGGTGCGCTACGACGACCTGATCGTGGTCCGCATCCGCCTGACCGAGGTCAAGCGCGCTGTCCTGCGGTTCGACTACGAGGTTGTTCCCGACGGATCGGACAGGGTGCTGACGGAGGGCTACACCGTCCATATGCTCGTCGACGAGTCGCTCCGCGCGGTGTCCGTGCCCGACGAGGTTCGGGAGCTACTGGAGCGCGACCCGAACGATTTCGATCGTCTGGCGTAGAATCGGTGCCAACCATGACCGAGGGACCCTGTAGCCTCCCGCAAGCGCTTGCGCGCCTGGATCAGGTCGCGCCGGGCGTGCCGTTGCTCGGTCTGGGCCAGACCGTCTTCTGGGACGAGCCGATGAAGGCCGGAGTGGCGCTGGCCCTGCGGGAGATCGGATCCTCCCGCCGCTTCGTCGCGGGAGTCCACGACACCGACTACTTCGCCAAGCACGGCGGCAGCGTCGCCAAGGAGCGCTACGTGGCTCTGGGCCACAACGACACCACGACCCGAGACCTTTGGAGCGCCGCGGGAGAGTTCAGCCGCCTGCTGGGTTCCGAGACCGTCGTGACGCGCGAGGCCCTGATGGCCGCCGGAGTGCGGGTGCGCACGATCGCCCAGAACCGTCCCGGCCTGCTGGACGAGGCGACCGAGGCCTGGGGCTGGAGGGGCGTGGTCAGCACCGTGGAGGACCATCGGGTGGCGGCCGAGCTGCCCGTGCGCCTGGTCTGGCCCGCGCTCGAGCAGACGCTGCTGTGGGCGATCCGAGGCACGCTGGAGACCGTCCGGCACGAGGATCCGACCCACGCCCGAGAGCTCGCCGACCTCTTGGTCCGTCGGGCCTGCGACTTGGCCGACGAGGACCCGAACCAGACGCTCGGCAGCTTCTACCGCCGCCTGCTGCCGGTTCTGTACGAGTTCGCCGCCGGCAGGCCCGCGGATATCGACACGACGGCGACCACCGAGCTGCTCCGGTTCAACACGCAGACGTGCGGGCTGCCGAGGTTCGACCTCCTTCGGCTGTTCGTCGACCCGGAGACGCGGCCGGCGGCCGAGCGAGCTTACAACCGCGCGATCGAGGGCTCGGAGCTGTACACCCTGGACCGATTCGGCACCGGCGCCATCCCGTTCGACCTCGTCATCCCGGGAGCAGGGCGCGGAACCATCCGGTTGGGCACGCGGGGTGCGGTCATCCAGACGCCCAAGCCGCGCTTCCTGACCTTCTCCAAGCCGATCCGCTCGGTGGAGGAGCTGGCCATGGCCGTGGAGCGGAAGTTCGGGCCCGACTGCGTCCTGGTGGGCAAGGCGGTGGCGCTCATCGGCCAGCTCTCGCGGGAGTTCGTGTTCGTGTTCCACCGCGGCGCCAGCGGCTACGTCTCCCGGTCGAAGGTGTTCCATCGCCTGTTGGCCGAGAGCGGGCTCGGTCTGCGGCTGCACCCCCTGCTGCGCGTCGAGTACAACGCCTTGGACTCGATGGACTCCTGCTGCAGCTGGATCCGCCTGCCCGAGCCGTTCCGGCGCCCCTTCGGCGCGTGCGAGATCTGCTCCAAAAGCTTCGCGCAGCGCTGGCGGGTGGTCGCCGAGGAGCAGAGGGACC
>DPBN01000236.1 GCA_003516955.1 Armatimonadota bacterium
GCGGATGAAGCTGTTCAGGAACTCCGCCGCAACCAGCGCGTCCTCGAGGTTGTACACCTCCTCCAGCAGGTGGGGAGCCACCTTGCCTCTGCCGTCGTGGTGCTCGGGGCCGCGCGCCTTGTACCACACGTTCCACTCGTCGAAGCTGATGCGCACCCTCTTCTTCATCCGCAGGGCGTGGTGCACCTCGGCGCAGACCGCGTCCGTGGCCTCGATCTGCCGATCGATGCTGTTCGAGACCGCGAGGAAGTTCGCCGTGTCGTCGGCCTCGTTGCCCACGTAGCGGTGCACGCTCAGGTAGTCGATCGAGTCGCGGCAATGGGCCAGCACGGTGCGGTCCCAGACGAGGTAGGTGGGCATCTCGACGGCGCAGGACCCGCAGGCCACGAGCTCCAGGTTGGGGTCGCACATGCGCATCATGTTGGCGGTCTGCTGGGCGTTGACGGCGTACACCTCGGCCGGGACGTGCCCGATCTGCCAGGGGCCGTCCATCTCGTTGCCGAGGCACCACAGGCGCACGCCCCAAGGCTGCTCGAAGCCGTGCTCCCTCCGCAGGTCGGCCCAACGGCTGCCGCCCTCGATGTTGCAGTACTCCAGCCAGTTGCGGGCCTCCTCCGGGGTGCCGGTGCCCAGGTTCACCGCGAGCATCGGCGTCCAGTCCATCCTCTGGCAGAGGGCCAGGAACTCGTTCGGGCCGAACTGGTTGGTCTCGATGCTCTGCCAGGCCAGATCGCGCGTGCGGGGTCGCGTCTCCTTGGGCCCGACGGCGTCGAGCCAGTGGTAGCCGCTGACGAAGTTCCCGCCGGGGTACCGCATCGCGGTGAACCGCAGCTCGCGCAGAGCATCCAGGACGTCTCTGCGACAGCCGTGCTCGTCGGCGTGCGGGCTCTCCGGGTCGTACACCCCCTCGTACACGGCGCGGCCCAGGTGCTCGAGGAACCCCCCGAAGACCCGGGGATCCACGCGGTCGACGACGAAGGCGGTGTGCAGGTGCAGGGTGGAGTGTCTCATGTCAATCCTTGAGTCCCGTCGAGGACATGCTCTCGACGATCTGTTTCTGGAAGATCGCGAAGATCAGCAGCAGCGGCGCGGTGGCCATCGCGCTGGTGGCCAGCGTTCGGCCGTACTCCGTGTAGTAGGAGGCCTGGTACAGGGCGATGCCCACGGGGAGAGTGTAGTTCTGGATGGAGTCCAGATACACGAGCGGGCCGACGAAATCGTTCCACGAGCCGATGAACGTCAGCACGCCGAGGGTGGCCATCGCCGGCGCGCACAGAGGCAGGCTGACGTGATAGTACACGCCGAGCCAGGAGCAACCGTCGATCAGCGCCGCCTCCTCGATCGCCTTGGGCAACGACCTCATGAACTGCGTGAGCAGGAACACCCCGAAGCCGCCCCCGGCCGCGGGCAGGATCAGCGCCGCCGGCGTGTCCAGCAGGCGCATCGAGTTCAGGATGAAGTACACCGGCACGAGGAACAGGAGGCCGGGAACCATCATCGAGGCCACGACGACGTAGAAGAACGCGCCACCGCCCGGAACACGCACCCTGGTGATGCCGAACGCCGCCAACGACGACAGCACCAGAACCAGGAACGTCACCGAGCTGGAAACCAGGACGCTGTTCATCAGCCACCGCACGAACGGCGCCTCCTCGGACCAGTTCAGCACGTCCAGGTAGTTCTGCAGCGTCCAGTGCCTGGGGATCGCCGATTCGGGGTTCAGCACCTCCGCCTCGGGCTTGAACGACGTCAGCACCATCAGCACCATGGGCGCCACGAACAGCAGCCCCACGGCGAACATCGTCGCCACCAGAATCCAGCGAGCCTTCACGAAGCCTCCTTGCGCATCAGCCAGAACTGAAGGAAGCCGAACACCGCGACCACCGCCGCCAGCATCCAGCTCATCGCGGCGGCGTACCCCAGGCGGTACCCGTTGAACGCCGTCTCGTAGATGTACTGCACCACTCCCCGGGTGGCCAGCTCCGGCCCGCCGCCGGTCAGCAGCTGCGCCTGGGGGAAGAACTGGAACGCGCCGATCAGGTTCGTCACGACCACGAACAGCACGACCGGACGCAGCAGGGGAAACGTCACGCTCCAGAACCCGCGCCAGCCGTCCGCCCCGTCGAGCGCGGCCGCCTCATGGAACATCCGCGGGATGTTCTGGAGCCCCGCCAAAAGGATCACCGCCGTGCCGCCCGAGGTCCACCACAGGCTCATCAGCACGATGCTCGGCATCGCGATGTTCTTGTCCGAAAGCCACGGCACCGGCGCCAGCCCGAGGTTCCTCAGGATGAAGTTGAACAGGCCGAACTCCAGGTTGTAGAACCACTGCCACAGGATGCCCGTGACAGCCACGGTGAACATCGTCGGCAGGAACACCAGCGCGCGGACGGTGTTGCGGCCTCGGGGCATCGCGTTCAGCCCCAGGGCCAGGGCGAAGGCCGTAACAACCAGCGAGGGCACCATCATCGCCGCGAACTTCGCCGTCACGACGAAGGCCCGCTGCAGATATTCGTCCTTCCACGCGTCCACGAAGTTCCGGAACCCGACGAACCCCGCGGACCTGGGCGACGTGAGGTCGAACTGCATCACGGCCAGGTACGCCGCGACCACGATCGGCACCAGAACGAACAGCACGAACAGCGTGGCGTAGGGCAGCAGGTACGCCCATCCGAGCAGCGCCCGGGTCTTGCGGGAGCTCACCGGCCGCCTCCCGGCGCCTGCGACTCCGCCCGGTCGCGGTCGATCGCCTTCTGGGCGTTCTCGTCGGCGATCCGAAGAGACTCCTTGGCGCCCATCCGGCCGCGGATCACCCGCTCGACGGCGAGGTTGATTTCCAGACCCATCTCGAACAGCGGCACGATGCGCGGCGGATACACCATGTACGGAATCTGCTTGGAGAAGGCGTACTGCACCTGCATGGAGCGGAAGCGGTCGGTGTTCCTCACGCTCCGCCGTGCCGGAACCTGGCCGGCCTCGGCCCAATCGAGGCTGTTCTCCGACAGGAAACGGATGAACCGCGCGACGCCGTCCCGCTCGCGCTCCGACAAACCCTTGCGCATGCAGAGGATGTGCGAGTCGGCCATGGTGCCGGGCTTGTGCCCCAGGACCGGCATCGGCGCGCCGACGTAGTGCAGGCCCTCCAGCCGCTTCAGGTCGCCGAGCATGTACACGCCGTCGAACACCATGCCGACCTTCTTCTGGCGGAACCCGATCCACCCCAGCTGGTTGTCCGGCGGCGGGATCAGCCTCTTCTCCGTGCGCAGCCTTCCGAGGAACTCCAGGGCCTCGACGTTGCCGGGGTTGTCCAGATCGGCGTTGCCCCGCTCGTCCAGATAGCGTCCCCCGAACTGAGGGAACACGGACTGGTAGTTGTTCTGCCAGTGCGTCAGGGCGAACCCGTAGCGATCCGGGTTGGCCGCGCCGCGGGGATGCATCATGAGCGAGGCGGCTCGGAGGAACTCCTCCCGGTTGGTCGGCGGCTTGGGCCTCCCCCGCTCGTCCACGATGCCCGCCTCCCGGAGCATGTCCGTGTTGCAGTACAACCCCTGCGGGTGGATGTCCAGGGGCACCCCGACCCGATGCCCGTCGAACTCGGTGGTTCGAAGCACGATCGGCTCGAAGTCCTCCTCGGGCACGCCTCCCTCGCGGTACAGAGAGTCCATCGGCTCCAGGAACCCGGCCCGGTGCATCCGGGGCAGGGCGCTGGCGTGGATCACGAACACGTGGGGGCCCCTCCCGTTGACCGCCGCGACCATCAGCTTGTTGTAGTAGGTCCCCCAGGCGATCCGCTGCATGCTCACCTTCAGGTCGGGGTTCTCGCGGTTGAACCTGCGGATAAGTTCGAGCATCACCCGGCCGTCCGGCCCGGTGAAGCCGTTCCAGAAGGAGATCTCGGTTTGCGGCCGCCCGCGCACCGCCCCGATCCAGCCGGATCGGACGACCAGGATCGCCAGAATCGTCGCCAGTAGACCGTATAGAGCCTGGCGTATGCGCATAGCAACGATTATGGTTCGCGAAAGCCGCGAATCACCATCCCCGCGTCGTTGCGACCCACGTAGTACCAGCCGTCGTACGCGAGCCGGACGGTGTCGGTCCAGTACCCTCCTTCGGGCTTGGGCCACTCCAAGGTCAGCCGGTCGCCGGAGCGGGTCCACCGGCCGGTCCGGTCACCCTCGCGCAACACGCCTCCCGGTTCCAGTCGGACCCGCAGGACGCGACCGAAGTCGGCCTGGTGCAGCCAGACGCCCTCGACGCCCGGCGCCCTACCCTTCGGCCGACCGACCCACTCCACAGGCAGGCCGGGGAGCGGCCAGCCATCCTCGGACCAGAGCAGCTCGCGGATCTGGAGGGTCGGCAGGCCCCACACGTCCCCGTGCCAGTGCTCCCGGCCATCGTAGAAGTGGTACGGCATCAGCCAGCGTCCGTCCGAGGCGCGGAGCACGTCGCAGTGCCCCGGCGCGAACATCGGGGGCGAGCCGCGGAGCACCACGGTGTGGCCTCCGTCCACCATCGGCACGCCGTTGCTGTCCACGAACGGCCCGGTGGGGGACTTCGAGCGGCCCACCACGATGCGGTAGGTGCTGCGGACCCCCTGCGCGGCCAGGCCGTACGACACGAAGAGGTAGGTCCAGCCGTCCCGCTGGATCACCGCGGCCGCCTCGAGGGCGTTCCCGCGATCCATCGTGTTGCGCGCCACGAGCGTCCGGTCGCTGTGGTCGGGATGCTTCAGCTTGCCCGTCTTCGGGTCCAGCTCCTGGACGTAGAGGCCGGCGAAGTAGGAGCCGAAGAAGAGGAACTGGCGCCCGTCGGGCAGGACCAGCACCTCGGGGTCGATGGCGTTGAACGTGTCGACGCCCTGCACGCTCTCGAGGACCATGCCGCGGTCGACCCACCCTTGCAGCGGCTTCTCCGGGTTCGGGTCGGGGTTTTCGGCGAAGCCGATCACCGAACCGTTTCCACCAAATCGCTCGCTGGCGCAGTAGTACATCCGCAGCGCGCGGCCCACCCGGATGCAGTCCGGCGCCCAGAGCGATCGGTGCTGGGGGATCCGCTTGCGGAGCCACTCCGGCGTCTCCGGCAGGACCGGGCCCCACACCTTCCAGCGCAGGAGGTCCCTCGATGTCCGGAGCACTGAGAAGCCGTTGCCGCTCGTGCAGAAGGCGTAGAACGTGTCTCCAACCTGAAAGACGGTCGGGTCGTGCACGCCCTGCGCGCCCTCGGCGTGCGCCCCGTCCCCGGGGAAGGCCTCGGCCGGACCCAGCAGCGGGCCGGACTGCGACAGCAAGAGGGCGGTCATCAGAGCGAGCATCCCCGTCCGGCCTACTGCCCCTGCCGACCCTGCACCGGTGCCTGGGGCATCGCTTTGCTCGGGTCGTTCTGCATGCCGCGCTGCTGCATGAGCGACTCTTCCATCTTCTTGGCCCGCTGCTCGGCCTCACGGTCGGCGCATCCGGCGGCCGCGAGGACCATGGGCAGGCAAAGGGCGATCCAAAGGGTTTTCCAGTTCATGGGTTCTCGGTTGAAGGTTCCGGGGCCCGGGCAATCCGGGCCCCGACGGAGGTCGTCTCGGCTCGGATCAGAGCCTGGAGAGGTCGCACTGGCCCCAGCTCTCCCAGTTGTTGCGGGAGGTAGGGGTCCGCTCGGTCAGATGGGTGGTGTTCGGGACCAGCTGCCACGTGTTGCCGTCGAACTGCCACACGTCGCTGTTCACGCCCATCATCTGGAAGGTGACGGCGTGGCGCTGGAAGTACTTCGCGTGACCGTCGGCGAAGCCGTAGTTGTCGCCTTTGCCGAAGGAAGCGCCCATCCAGTTGATGTCGATCCCGTTGCAGACGGGCGTGCCGTTCGGGTTGTGCACGTTGCCGAAGGTCAGCGTGCCGTCGGCCAGCTGGCCGCCGAACGGCGTGGGCTGGATGTAGGCGTCGCGGCTGGTCGCGTCCGTGCCCTGGTAGACCACGAGGTTGGCGGAGTTTCCGATCGACGTGGCGCTCTTGCGGCTCACCGCGCCGTTGTAGGCGTACGTGGCGTTCGCGCCGGGAGGGGCCGGAACCGCGCCGAAGATGCTGTTGGTGAGCTTCGCCGCCGCCGAGTTCACGTAGATGTCCCGGCTCTTGACGTGCGGGAAGATCTCCGCCGCCCAGTTCTGGGTGGCATTCGGGTCGATCCATCCGAGCGGCAGGTTGTCGCCCGGGAACCAGATCATGAACCCGTTGGCGTCCTCGGCGGTCGACGGGAAGACGTCGTCGTTGTCCGCCGTGTACATGACGGTGCCCTGGGCGAGCTGCTTCACGTTGGAAAGCGAGCTGGCCTTCTTGGCGGCGAGCTTGGCCTGGGCGAAAACGGGGAACAGGATGGCCGCCAGGAT
>DPBN01000216.1 GCA_003516955.1 Armatimonadota bacterium
CGACAGCAGCAGAAGCGCCTGCAGGCCGCTGGCCGTCTCCCTTGGAGCCAGTCGCCTAAGCGCCAGTGCCACCCGGCTTCGGGCCGGAACCGCCACCACCTCCGCCGAGCCGGTGAGCCAGTTGCGGAAGAACTCGTCCCCCGCCCGCAGACCGGCCAGAACAGGGTTGGAGTCCGGCTTGCTGTCGCCCGGAACGATCGCCAAGCGAGCCTCTTGGTCGGAGTCGTTCTCCAGCGCGACCTCCACCACCAGCGGGATTGGCGACTGGTTCACGTGGTGGAACAGCAGCCGCACCGGCTTGCCAACCTGGAGCGCGTCGTGGAACAGCGGCCCCGGCGCGGCGAGGTTCTCCGGGTCGTTGCAGTACCAGAGTTCCGCCTCACGCAGCACGCCAAGCCCGAGGTTGACAACCTCCACCTCGGCGACCCCTGAGGACTCCACAGCGTTCGGCGCCCACGCGGACACCTTGACCCTCGCCACGGCCCGCTTCGTCGATGGGACCCTGGGCGCCGCGAACGGCTCCCAAGAAACGGTGGCTCCAGGCTGGGTCTCGAGGCGCTTGCGGAGCGCGGCCTCGATCGCACCGCGCACCACCTCCTGCGACGCAGGCGACCCCGTAACCCACGCCGTCAGCCGCTGGGGGAAGGTTGCGGCGTAGGGCAACACCGCCACGTTCACGGTGACGGAGTCGGAACCTGCCACGACCTGGAGCGTCCCCGACCCGACCGAGCTCGCCTTCAGCGTCAAGGCGCCGGGGGTGCGGACCACACTGACCGGCAGCTTCTCGCCCAGCAGCGCCGCAGTCCTCGCCTTGGAGCCGACCAGCCGGACCGTGGCCTTGCCATCCGGACCCATCCGAACCACATCCGGCTCCACCTGCAAAGGAGGCAGGGCCAGCGCCGTGCGAAGGCTCAAGGCCCACCGCTCCGCCAGGACGCGAGGCGCCAAACCCGCGGCTCTGGCCTCGGCCTGCTTGACGACCAGCGCCTGCCGCCCTCCGACCTCGATCCGCACCGATCGTTTGAGCGCGACGACCCGCACGTCGCCGGGGCTGAGAGCGCGGAGCTTCGAAGCCGCCTGCGCCGCCCGGACCGCGGGAGAGCCGCCCACGCTCGTCCGGAGGGTCGCGATGGGCACCTCGTTCACGTAGACCGTGCCCCCTACGGCGCGCGCATCGAGAGCCCAGCAATGGGCCGCGAGCATGCAAGAGAACGCTGCAAGGAGAATCCGCTGGAAAGTGTGCATTGCCGAGCGGGCTCCGCCGCCGCAACGGCGGAGCCCGTGGAAAGGATACCTGCCGGGCGTCAGCGCGGCTCCCAGCACACCAGCGGCAGCTCGCTGCGGACGTTGACGTCCGGATGCTTCGGCACAACCCTCGTCGCGTACCCCATGTGACCGGGTTCGTGGCACGTCACGGTGCCCGCGAAGCGGCTCACCGCGCCGTCCTTCTCCACGAAGTCCAGCACATAGCGGTTCACGTCGGTCAGTTCCCTGCCGCCGGAAACCCGTCCGACCAAGGCCTCCACTTGGACGTCGTCCGGCGTCAGAGCCCCCAGGCTCGCCTCGACAGTGATCGTGAACGAGGCCCCCAAGGGGTTGTTGGCGGACGCGGTGTCCCGGACGCTCAGGATCCGCACGTTCGGCCACGCCGATCGGACGCGGTCGCGCCAAGCCAAAGCCGCACGCGCCCGCGACAGCCCGTCCTCCTGCAGTCGCAAAAAGGCGTCCGAGGCCGGGATGTAGAACCGCTCCGCGTACTCCCGAACCATGCGGGACGTGGAGAACCGCGGAACCAGCTCCGCGATCGACCGCTTCACCATCTCGATCCAGGACGTCGGGACTCCTCCGTCCACGCGGTGGTAGAAGCGAGGGGCGATCTCCTGCTCGATGGCCCTGTACAGCGACCTCGAGTCGAGCCAGTCCTGCTGCGCCTCGTCGGGCACATCGATCCGGTCCCCGATCGCCCACCCGACGCCCGGCGAGTAGCCCTCGTCCCACCAGCCGTCCAAAACGGAACAGTTCAAGCCACCGTTCATCAGCACCTTCATGCCGCTGGTTCCGCTGGCCTCCATGGGTCGCCTCGGGTTGTTCAGCCACACGTCCACGCCCTGCACGAGCGCCCGCGCGAGCTGCATGTCGTAGTCCTCGAGAAACACCATGCGGGCGCGGGCGCCCTCATGGTTGATGAAGTGCACCAGCTCCTGGATGATCCTCTTGCCGGCGTCGTCCCGAGGGTGGGCCTTGCCGGCGATCACGATCTGGATCGGACGCTCGGTGTGGAACAGAAGCTCCTTCAGGCGCTCGCGGTCGTGCAGCATCAGGTTGCCCCGCTTGTAGGTGGCGAAGCGCCGGGCGAAGCCGATCGTGAGAATCCGCGGATCCAGGATGTTGTTGACCAGCCCGATGTCCAGGCGTCCGGCGTTGCGCCGCCTCAGGTCCATCTGCAGGCGCTTGCGGATGTACCGCACCAAGTCTCCCCTCTGGTTCTCCAAGGCCTCCCACAGCTCGGAGTCCGGGATGCGGTACACGCCCTTCCAGATCTCG
>DPBN01000096.1 GCA_003516955.1 Armatimonadota bacterium
AAGGTTGTGGCGTTCGCGAGGACGGCTCCCGACGACTGGGGCCAGTCGGTGTGGGCGGTCGCCAGCTGGGTTCGGGCGACGGGCGACGACAGCCTGGCGCGCGAGGCGTACCCCGCCTTGGCCGCGCACCTGAGGCACCTACGGGAGGAGACCTCCAAGGATCCGCTCGGCCTGTGGCCCGTCGCCGGACCCTACGACAACGAGGTCATCAACGGCCACTACACCGCGCACAGCTTCTGGGTGCTGCTGGGTCTGCGGGAGAGCGCCTATCTGGCCCGGATGGCCGGTCACCCGGAGGCCGCGCCGACGTTCCTCAAGGAGCACGACGCCTACCGGCAACGCTTCCTGAGCCGCCTGCGCTGGATCGTGTCCCAGACCGGAGGCTACATCCCACCGGGAGTCGACAAGCCCCTGGACGGCCACGATTGGGAGAACGCGAGCGGCGGCGTGTACCCGTTCGGCGTGTTCCCGCCCGACCACCCGCTGGTCCGGGCCACCATCGATCTGGTCCGGGAGACCAAGTACCGCGAGGGGATCATGACGTGGGGCCCGAACGCCTTCAACCTGAAGACGCAGATTCTGGCCGGCGTCGAGGATCCGGATCCCCTCTACCTGCACCACTACGAGACGTTCCACGTGATGCAGACCCAGCTGGCGCGCGGAGAGCAGAGGGACGTGATCGAGGACCTGTACTCGGTGCTCGCGCACACGTCGGCGACGCACGCCGGGTTCGAGACGACGATCCGCCCTTGGGGCGACCGCGATCCGGGCGGCAACCGTCCGCCGCACGGCTGGTTCGCCGGGCGCACGATCGAGCTGCTCCGCAACCTGTTCGCCCGCGAGGAGGGCCACAGCCTGCATCTGCTGTCGGCGCTCTCGCCCGCTTGGGTGAAGCCCGGCGAGACGATCGGCGTGCGCCGGTGCTCCACCGACTTCGGCAGCCTGGACCTCTGGCTGCGGTGCCGGGAGGGCGGCGCGACCCTGACGCTGCACCCGACGTGGAGGCGCGAGCCGGAGCGGCTCGTCCTTCACTGGCCTTGGTTCGTTCGCCCGATCGCGGCCGTCGCCGACGGGCGTCCCGTGCCGATCCGGGCGGGCGTGACGGAGCTGCCACCGGACGTGTCCACCGTCCGCCTCGAGTGGCGCGCGCTGCCGACCGACCGGCTGAGCTACGACGAGGCCGTCCGCATCTGGCTGCGCAAGAACTACCGGCCTCGGCCGGGCGAGGACCGGATGTTCCTGTTCCCGCAGCCGGTCGCTCCTCGGCTGTTGGGCGCGGGCCGGATGTTCGTCGGCGCGGCCAGCGTGCGCTGGGCGAACCCGTCCGGCAAGGGCGAGGTGCGCTTCACGACGGACGGCGCCGAGCCGACGGTCCGCTCGCCGAAGGCCCAGGGGCCGATCCGGATCGACCGGACGACGACGCTGAAGGCGGCTGTGTTCTGGCCCGACGGCCGGCGAAGCCCCACAACCTCCGTTCGTCTGGAGCGGGTCGTGCCGAAGGCGCCGGATTTCGGCCAGGTGGCGGGCCGCGGCCTCCGGGCGAGCCTGTACGTCGGGTCCTTCGACCGGCTTCCCGAGTTCGACAAGCTGCGGCCGGTGTCCACCGCGACGGTCGCCGCGCCGACCCTTGACCTGCCGGGCAGGCCGGAGGACGGCTTCGCTCTCCGGTTCGAGGGCGCCTTCTGGGCGGACCGTGACGGCGTGTACGCCTTCGCGCTGGGGTCGGACGACGGGAGCCGGCTGGAGATCGGCGGACGGGTCGTGGTCGACAACGACGGGTTGCACGCCTATCGCGAGTTGCGGGGGGAGATCGCTCTGAAGAGGGGCTGGCACCGCTTCGCGGTGTCGGTCTTCGATGCCGGTTCGGTGGAGTACCTCAGGCTGTTCCTGCTCGGCCCGGATGGGTCGAAGACGCCGGTTCCGGCCGAGCGGTTCGGCCTTCCGCCCGTGCGGCAGGGCGCGGGGGAGATACAATCCCCCCGATGATCCTGGTGATCGACAACTACGACAGCTTCACCTACAACCTGGTCCAATACCTGGGCGTGGTGGGCGCCGAGGTGTCGGTGCACCGGAACGACGCCATCACGTTGCGGGAGGCTCTCGACCTGAAGCCGGACGGCATTCTGCTGAGCCCCGGCCCCTGCACGCCCGACCGGTCCGGGGTGTGTCTGGACATCCTTCGGGCGGCGATGGCGCCGGACTCCGGCTGGCGGACTCCGATCCTGGGCGTGTGCCTCGGTCACCAGGCGATCGGGCTGGTCGCGGGCGCCAGGGTGGGACGCGCCCGCCGCATCCGCCACGGCAAGGCCAGCCCGATCCGGCACTTGGGCGTGGGCGTGTTCGAGGGGTTGCCCAACCCGTTCAGCGCGATCCGTTACCACTCGCTGGCCATCCTGCGCGACAAGCTTCCGCCGTGCCTCGAGGTCACGGCCGAGTCGGAGGACGACGGAGAGATCATGGGCGTGCGCCACGTGTCGCTCCCGATCGAGGGAGTGCAGTTCCACCCGGAGTCGGTGCTCACGGAGGCCGGCCTGGACTTGGTTCGGAACTTCGTCCGGCGCGCCACCGGTGCGTCGGTCTAGCCGGTCATCTGCCGGGACAGCTTCTCCTCGCGGTAGATCGCGGCGACCGATTCGCCTTTGCGGAAGGGAGCGTGGAACAGCAGGCTCAGGTACGGTTTTTGGCGGCCCGTGCGGATCCGGTCGAGCAGCAGCTCGGCGGCCCGCTCCCCGATCCCGATCCAGTCCTGGACGCACCCGGCCAGCTCCTTGCTGCCGGTGATCTGCCGCTGAACCCCGTCGAAGCCGACGACGGTGCACTGCTGCGGGACTCTCACCTTGAGCCGGCGCATGGCGGCGATCAGCTGGAGCGCGATGTCGTCGTTCAGCGCGAGGATGGCCGTCGGCCGGTTGGGCAGCGTCAGCAGGTGGCGCACCATCCTCTCGTTGGCCTGCTCGGTGGTCTCGCCCGGCTGGGCCTCGGAGACCACGAGGAACTCTTCGCGGAACGGGATCGAAGCCATGTCCAGCGCCCGGCGGTAGCCCTCGATGCGCTCGCGGATCGAGGAGACGCGCTCGTTGCTGGCGACGCAGGCGATCCGCCGGTGTCCCAGGTCGATCAGAGCGGTGGTGGCCCTGCGCGCCGCTCCGTAGTGGTCGGTGCACACGATGTCGGCCTCGAAGCCGCACGGGGGCATGCGGTCGACGAACACCAGCGGCAGACCCCGGTGGCGGATGGCCTCGAGGTACGGCCGGTTGATCTCTCCGCCGAGGTACCAGATCAGGACGCCGCGGCAGTTCGGGTCGTCCGCGGCCTGCTGCAGGAACCGTCCCTCCATCAGCACCAGCTCCGAAGGGCTGGGGTCGGCGATCCTGCGGGAGACCATCACCAGCCGGTGGTGGGTGGCGCTGAGGATGTGCCGGACGCCCTCGGCGACCAGCGTGACGGGGCACTGGCCTTCGGTGGGCCAGAGGCAGGCTGCCACGTAGTCGGTCTGCCGCATCTCGCCGGCGTTGGGCGACACTCCGGCCGTCATGGCCACCCTAGGGCGGCACCTGGGCTCGCGCTCCAGCAGGCAGTCGGTCTCCATCCGCCGCAGCGCGTTCTGCACGACGGTCCTGCTGACGCCCAGCTCGGCGGCCAGGTCGCGCTCGGGAGGGAGGTACGAGCCTGCGGGGTAGGTGCCGTCCTCGATCCGCCGGCTCAGGATTCGGACGACCTCGTTCGCATCCATGGAACCCATTTTGGTTCAGGGTCGCCCTTCGCCGCTGATCCGTAGAATGGCGGGTTCCGCCGTTTCGAAGACCGATCGGCACGGTCTGCGCAGGGCCTTGGGAGGGTTCCGTCCGCGCCGGAAGGCCCATCGTCCGAAGGTTCTGGATCGCGGACCGCCTTTCGAGCGTTGAAAACTGCGATAATCCGCACCAGTCTGCAATGACGTTGTTCCGCCGGCATCCCGTAGGGTTCCGAACTGCCTGTCGATCTGGAAAGGAGCGTTCCGTGCATCCCCGCCCGTCCCTGGGTTGGGGAGACGACCCTCGCCGCCCAGACGACGGAACGGAAGTGGAATCCGCGCCAGACCCCCTTCCCTAGGCAACCATGTTCGCGACCCACCTGAAACGAGTTCTCCTCTTCGCTTTCCTCGGCGCCCTCGTGGGCGGCGCGATCTTCGCGCTGAGCCCTCGCGTGTACGAGGCCAACGTCCCGCTGCTGATCGCGGTGGACGCCGGCGGGGTGCGCACCGGCACCAGCGAAGACGTGTCCGCCATCCTCTCCACCGGACTGAGCCAGAACGTCGCCACCGAGGCGGCGATCCTGCGCGGCAAGCCGCTCTTCGCCGAGGCCCTCAGCAAGTACGCCGAGAAGACCGGGAACCGCACGCTGCTGGTGCCCGACAGGATCGACTCGCTGTACCGCATGTACGAGGTGGTCGCCGGCCGCGACAGCCGCGTCGTGAACATCGTGGTCAAGGCGTACGACCCCAAGCTCGCGGCGGACTTGGCGAACACGATCGTCGAGACGTACAACGAGCTGCGCCAGACCAGCGCCGAGACGTCGATCTCCCAAGCCCAGCTGTACCTGCAGTCCCAGCTGGACCAGGCCAGGGTGGACCTGCGCATGGCCGAGGCCGCCCTGCGGAACTTCAAGGCGCAGTCGGGCATCGCGGACCTCGGCTCGCGGAGCCAGCAGCTGGTCGCCTACCAGTCCACGCTCATGCAGCAGCTCGACCAGGCGAAGATGGAGGAGCGCACGCTCCAGAGCCAGATCAACGCCATCAAGCAGAACCTGCCGAAGTTGCCGGACATGGTCACCGAGTCCTACAGCGAGACGCAGAGCCCGCTGGTGCAGAGGCTGGAGCAGCAGCTGGCCGAGTACGAGGCGAGCCGCACCGAGCTCCTGCGCACCTTCACGGAGGACTCCAGGCGGGTCCGCGAGCTGGACGAGCTGATCAAGCGCACGCAGGACAAGCTGGTCGAGGCTCGCAAGTCGCAGTGGAGGCAGGCCTCGCGCGGCTTCGTCAAGGACAGCGTCCGCAAGCAGTTCGAGGATTCGCTGGTCACCAGCCAGGTGCAGCTCGCCGCCGTGCGCCAGAGGATCCGCCAGCTCACCGACACGCTCGGCGGCGTGCAGTCGCAGATCGAGCAGCTGCCGGAGAAGGAGATGAAGCTGGCGCAGCTCACGCGCGACCGCGAGGTGTTCGACGAGAAGTACCAGCGCCTGCGGCGCCAGATGGAGGACGTCCGCTACAAGAGCATCGGCGGCATGAGGCAGGCGACGGCCCTGTTCCCGGCGACGGAGAACCCGAACCCGGTGGCCCCGGACCTGGCCCGCCTGCTGGTGGTGTGCACGTTCGGTGGCGCGGTGGTGGGATTCCTCTACAGCCTCGCCCGGGAGTCGATGCGCACTACGGCGCAGACCTCGACGGAGCTGTCGCACCTCATGGGCCTGCCGGTGGCGGCCACCTCGCCGATGCTGCCGCCCAAGACCCTGGAGCGCAACCTGAAGTCGCTGGCCTCGGCGAGCTTCCAGCCTCAGGAGTCGTTCAAGTTCATGGCGTTCGCCACGCTGTTCAGCCAGGGGGAGAGCCCCCGCCGGGTGCTGTTCACCGGCATCCGCGGCTCGGTGGGCTGCTCGCCCAGCGCCGGGCAGTTCGCGGTCGCGGCGTCGCGCACAGGCCGACGGACGATCCTGGTGGACGCCGACCTGCGCCACGCCACCCTGAGCAAGGTGTTCAACTGCCAGGGCAAGCCGGGCGTGCGCGAGCTGATCACCCACAACATGCTGCCGAACGAGAACGCCGAGATCTCGATCGAGACCGAGCATCCGCAGCTGCGCATCGTGCCGGCGGGCGCGGCCGACGGCCCGACGATCAGCGACGTGCCGGTCGCGGACGTGATCGGCTTCCTGGACGCCCTCCAGGAGCAGGCCGACCTGATCGTGATCGACGCGCCGCCGATCGACGCCGTGGCGGACACGGTGCGGTTCGTGCCGTTCGTCGACCAGGTCTGCCTGGTGGTCTCCGCCAAGACCACGAGGTTCGGGGACATCCCGATCGCCACCGACCTGCTGAAGCGCGCGGGCGCGAAGTCCGTCAACGTGGTCCTGACCGGCACCGATCCGGAGGAGGAGCCGTTCAGCCGCAAGAGCTCGTACATGGTGGGGTGACGGCATGGTGCCGGGCCGCGCCTCGGTGATCGTGCCCTGCTTCAACGCCTCGCGGACGCTCGCGGCGGCCATCGATTCGGCGCTGGCCCAGACCCACCCCGACACCGAGGTGGTGGTGGTCGACGACGGATCGACCGACGGCTCCGGCGAGATCGCCGAGTCGTACGGCGAACGGATCGTGCTGGTTCGGCAACCGAACCGAGGCCTCTCGGCGGCGCGCAACGCGGGCGTCGCGGCCTCCTCCGGCGAGTTCCTGACGCTGCTGGACGCCGACGACGTGCTGCTGCCGGAGTGCGTGGCGCGCCGCGTGCGGATGCTGCAGGAGGACCCCGGCCTCGGCCTCGTGGCGGGCTAC